>DASURL010000166.1:0-6241 GCA_036280075.1 Gemmatimonadaceae bacterium
CGCCCCGGCTTGATGTTGACGATCCGCCCGCTCCCAAGCGCGATCATGTCCTCCGCCCGCTCCACGCTCGTGATGGATTCATCCAGGCAGATGGGCGTCGCCAGGCGACGCTGCAGCGCGGCGTGTCGCACCAGGTCGTCGTGGCCGAGCGGCCGCTCGATCATGATCAGCGCGAACTCGTCGAGCTGCGAAAGCACCGGCGCGTCGGCCAGGGTGTAGGCGGAGTTCGCGTCCACCGCCAGCGAGATGTCGGCGCCCAGCGCACTCCGCACGGCGCGCACGTACTCGACGTCGACGCCGGGCTGGATCTTGAGCTTCACCTTCCGGTAGCCGCTCGCCACCGCCGCCTGCGCCCGCTCCACGAGCGCCGCCGGCGACGACTGGATACCGATCGAGATCCCGGTCACCACCCGCTCCCGCGTGCCGCCGATGAGCTCCGCCAGCGGCACTCCCTCCAGCTCGGCGGCGAGCCCCCAGCACCCCATCTCCACCGCGGCCTTCGCCATCCGGTGCCCGCGGAAGTCGCGCGCCAGCACGCCGTCCACTTCCGACGGATGCGCAAAGACGCGGCCGAGCACCCGCGGCGCCACCCACTCCCGGATGGCGAGCCACGCGGTGTCGATCGTCTCGTCGCTTTAGTTCGGCTCCTCCCCCGCCACGCACTCCGACCACGCGCTCGCCCCGCTCGCGTCGAACAGCTGCAGCAGCATGATCCGACGCTCGGCCTGGATGCCGGACGAGATGCGGAACGGCTCACGCAGCGGCAGCGGGACCTCGCGCAGCTCGATGCGGTCCACGTGGAAGGTCATGCGTCGCCCCCTTCCCTCTCGAGCAGGTACTCGCTCCACGCATCGAGACGCACGAGCGCGCGCGCCACATATCCGCGCGCCAAGTACGACTCGAAGGCCATTCGCGTGACCCGCCGCCACTCGCGCGCCCGCGCCTTGAGCCCCTGGACGTCCGCCGGAATGGCGACGCGAACGCTCGGCGCGTCGAGCTGGAGATCGGGCTCGCCACTCTCCGGCAAGGCCGCTCCCTCGCGCGCCCCTCCATCAGCCCGACGACGCTCGGCGCCGCGAGCTCCCACTGCACGATCAGCCGGTCGGTGCCGATGTCCTGGTGCAGCGGCGACCCGGGAGCGCCGTAATGGTCGCGCACGTACTGGCGCGACGTGGCGCCGAGTCAGTTGAAGTTCAGGTGCGCGTTTCGCGACTCGAGGGGATCGAACGTCCAGTACATGCGCTCGATGCCGAGCGGGAGGAGGAGCTCGCGCTGGAAGCGCTTGAGCGACTCGCCGAGCCCGCGGTCGCGGTACCGCCCGCGCACGGCGAGGGTGTCGGACCAGTGGACCAGGCGGCCGTCGCGGACCCCGCTCACGACGAAGACGAAGCCGGCCAGCTCGCCGTCGGCGGTGAATGCGGCGACGGCGACGCCACCGACGTAGCCGACGACGCGCAGCAGGGCGGCGGGGACAGCGTCAGTGAAGGCCTTGCCCCATACCTCGGATTGCAGAGATACCGCGACGGCGAAGTCTTTCCCGGTTTTGAGATTGCGGAGTTCGAAGTCGTGGGTTCGCACGGCGCAGCTCAAAGTGAAAGCTGAAAGCTCACAGTTCTACTCGTAGTCACTCGCGACCTTGATGCTTCTCTCTCTGCGGCTGGAATGGAACGGTGGGGCGGAACGGCAACGGCGGGTCACGCAGTTCCGCAGTTCGCAGTTCCGCAGCTCCGTTCCATTGTGACCCCTGCGCAGCAGACTCTCGCGGTGCCCGAAGCTACGAGTGAAACAGTCAGCTTACAGCTTTCACTTTGAGCTGCGCCGTGCGCACTCCCGACTCCAGCACTCCCTCCCTGCCGCGATCCCGGAGTCCGACTTCTCCCGACTGCATCACAATGAACGACCCCCCTATATCAACTCGTTATAGCCGCACCATCGTGTGACCGACCTCACACCCAATAACTCATTACCCGACAACACCTTGCCCCGCTCCACCCGAGCTCGGACACCGGCACGCCCCTCGCCTTTCACCGCCCCGACTCCGGCCGCTCCTTTCACCAGGACGAGAGCCATTGCCGCGGCGCGGAGTCGTCATGGCCCTCGTTTCCCGAGCTCCAAGGAGCACCCGATGAACTCCAGCATCCGCCTGGCCTCCGCCTTCGGCGTCCTCTCCCTCGCCAGCCTCGCCGCCTGCGCCGATGCCACCGGCACCGCCGCCGCGGGCCCGATGACCGTCTCCTTCTCCACCACCTCGACCGCAACGGCGACCGCTTCGCGTACCGGATCGACGGCGCGGTTCGCCCTCGCCACCGCGCCGGCCAGCCCGCTCGTCATCACCAGGGCGCAGGTCGTGATCTCCAAGGCCGAGCTGGCCCGTATCGGCGGCTCCTGCACCACGACGACCACGTCGAGTGAGTCCGAGTCCGAGTGCCCCGATCTCAAGCTCGGTCCGATGCTCATCGACCTCCCCCTCGATGCCACCGCCAAGGGCGTGCTCGCCGTGAATCTCCCGGCCGGCTCGTACCAGCAGTACGAGGCCAAGATCGACGCCGTGATGAACGAGACGGAAGGGGATCCCGCTGCCTCCGCCGCCTTCCTCGCCGCCAACCCGCAGTTCCGCGGGGTGAGCATCCGCGTCGAGGGTACCTTCAATGGCCAGCCATTCGTCTATACCTCGGCCGCCGAGGGTGAGCTCGAGCTGACGTTCAACCCGCCCCTCGTGGTGGACGGCACCGCCGGCAACCTCACGGTGCACGTGGACCTGTCGAGCTGGTTCCTCAACGCCGACGGCTCGACGATCGATCCCAGCACCGCAACCGCGGGCACCGCGGCCAGGGAGACGATCGACAACAACATCAAGCGCTCGTTCGACGTCTTCGAGGACGACGACCGCGACGGACGCGACAACTAGCTCCCCGTGCCGCTCCTCTCCCTGCTGTCGCTCAGCGATTCCTTCTCGGTGCAGTGGCCCGTGCTCGCCGGCGAATGCGGTCTCGGAATCGTCGAGCTGTCCGATCCGGCGGCGTTCGACCGGCTGGTCGGCACGGTCGGCCTGATCGCCGCGGCGGGAGAGGAGGAACGGATCGAGCCCGCGCTGCTCCTGATGGCCGGCGGGAGCAGTCCCATCGCCGCCGTGGGCGCCGTGGAGGATCATCGGCTCGCGGCGGCGGTGGTGCGGGCGGGCGCGGCGGCGTACTTCGCCCTCCCCGCCGACTACGAGCTGCTCAAGACCTGGCTCGGCGAACAGGCGGACGCGCTGCGCTCGCGGCTCAACGCGAGCGCGTTCACCGCGGCCGAGCGCCGCAAGTACCGCTTCGAGGGGATCCTCGGCGAGAGCGACGCGCTGCACGCCGCCCTCGAGCGCGCGGCACGCGTCATTCCGCACCCGAGCGCCACCGTGCTGCTGTCGGGAGAGACGGGCACCGGAAAGGAGCTGCTGGCGCGCGCCATCCACTACGACGGCCCGCGCCAGGCGGCGCCCTTCGTGGACATCAACTGCGCCGCGATCCCGGAGCAGTTGCTGGAGAGCGAGCTGTTCGGCCACGAGAAGGGCGCCTTCACCAGCGCCACCGGCTCCAAGCCGGGGCTGTTCGAGCTCGCCGACGGCGGCACCCTCTTCCTCGACGAGATCGGCCACCTCGCACTGCCGCTGCAGGGGAAGCTGCTGCGCGCGCTGGAGGAACGCGTCATCCGCCGGGTGGGCGGCACGCGCAACATCCCGTTCGACGTCCGCATCATCGCCGCGACACACGTGGATCTCGCCGAGGCGGTGAAGCGCGGCGAGTTCCGCGAGGACCTCTACTACCGGCTGAACGTGGTGCCGATCGCGCTGCCCCCGCTGCGGGCGCGGCGCGAGGACATCATCCCGCTCGCCGAGCATTTTCTCCAGCGCTTCGCGGCCGACTACGGCATCGCGCGCCCCCGGCTCACTCCGGAGGCGGGGGCGTCGCTGCGCGAGCGCGAGTGGACGGGAAACATCCGCGAGCTGCGCAACATCATGGAGCGCGCGGTGCTGCTCGCGCGCTCGCCGGTGCTCACCCCCGACGACTTCGAGCCGGTGAGCGGCGCCGGTGCCGTGATCGGCACGACGATCCCCTTCCCGGCGCCGCTAGGCGCCGTCATCTCCGCCGCGGTGCACGGCATGCTCGCGCTCTGCGGCGGGAACAAGAGCGAGGCGGCACGCCGGCTCGGCATCTCGCGGCCGCGGCTCGTCCGACTGCTCGCCGGGGGCGCCGATGACAATGGCGCCGCCGACGATCCCACCAGCACCGACTCCAACGAGACGCCCGAGGCCCGCCATGCCTGACCGCCGATTCGCCACCCTGCTCTCCCTCGCCGCCGCGTCGGCGCTGCTCGGCGTGCTCGCCGCGTGCGACTCCGGAAGCTCCACCGCGCCCGGCGGCGACACCCGCCCCGCCGACGCGATGCACTTCCTGCGTCCCTCCGCCACCACGCCGCCGCTATCGAATCCGGTGGTGTCGTTCTACGCGAAGCGTGGCGAGGACCGCGAAGTGTTCATGTACTACAAGCCGAAGCCGGGCACGGCGGACTCGTCGCTGTTCATGCGGTTCAAGGTACCGGGCGCGTCGCTCGACCGTCGCCCTGACGGCTCGGCGATCCAGATGGGGGACTCGGTGCTGATCACGATCACCGCCTCCGATCCGTCGCGGATGATCCTCGACTTCCAGCCCTCGGGGCTGAAGTTCGCGTCCACCACCCCCGCCGAGCTGAAGATCGACTTCGGCGAGGCGAGCCCCGACCTGGACGGCGACGGCGACGTGGACGCGGAGGACACGACGCACGAGCAGCAGCTCAGCATCTGGAGGCAGGAGTCCCCCGGGCTGCCGTGGGTGAAGCTCTCGAGCTTCGTCGACTTCAGCACCGAGGAAGTGGAAGCGAAGCTGCTCGGCTTCACCGGCTACGCCATCTCGTACTGATCGCGTCCACTTCCGTCATCCGTCATCCGGCCCATGACCTCCCCGACCCTCGACGACGTCATCCTGCGTCAGGCGCGTGCGCGCGCCTCCGCTGGCGCGTGGCCGGAGGTCGCCGACCTGCTGCGCGGCGAGCTCGCGCCGGTGGCGGAGCGTCCGGAGCGCGTCACGCTGTATGCCGAAGCGCTGATGCGCATGGGCGAGCCGCGTCGCGCCTGCGACTGTCTGCAGAAGGCGATCCCCGTGCTCTCGCACGGCCCGCACCGCTCGGCGCATCGCACGGCGCTCAACCTGCTCGGTGCGGCGAGCTTCGCCGTCGGCGCGCTCGACGACGCACAGGGGGCGTGGGACCGCGCGCTCGAGCTGGCGCAGCGCGCGGCCGATCCGCTGCTCGTGGGGCGCGCGATGAACAACCTCGGCGCCATCGCCAGCCTGCGCGACGACTGGCATCGCGCGATCTACCTGTACCAGCTCGCGGTGCCGATCTACCAGCGGCTCGGCGATTCGCACCGCCTCGCCGAGACCTTCCACAACCTCGCCATCGTGCATCGCGACCTCGACGACCTGGCGACGGCCGACGAGCACGAGATGCGCGCGATCGAGTTCGCGCAGCAGGCGGGCGCCGGGCATCTCGTGCTGATGGCGCGCGTCGGCCGCGCCGAGCTGGCGCTCCGCCGCGGCGACCACGAGCTGGCGGCGGTGAGCGCCCTCGCCGCGGGAAGGGGGAGCGCGGCGATCGGCGACCTGGGTACCCAGGCCGACGCCTGGCGCTGCGCGGGCGAGGCATGCACGGCGCTCGGCAAGCTCACGGACGCGCGCCGCCTGCTCGACGAGGCGGGAGCGCTCGCCGAGATGAGCGGCCAGGCGCTGATGCAGGCGGAGGTGCTGCTGGCGAGCGCCCGGCTGGCCGAGCGCACGGGCGACCATGACCGCGCGCGCTTCGATGCGCGCCGCGCGATGGAGAGCTTCCGATCCCTTGGCGCACGCACGCAGCTGGCGCGCAGCGGGGCGCTGATCGAGGAGCTTGGCGCGCAGGCATAGCCGGGTGCAGGTCGTACGACGGGTCGAGAAGGTCGACTGCAATGGGGGGCACGGGGACGAGCGGCAACTGCCCGTCGGGCAACGCGCAGGTGAAGCAGCAGTCCTTCCTAGAACCTGAACCCCACGCCCACCGGCGCCCGCACGTAGCCGTTCGACGCCACCGGGATCTGCAGCTTCCACTGGATGAACGCGTGGCCGAGCTCGAGCCCCGTGCCGCCCTCCACGAACGCCCAGCTCTGGCGCGCGCGAGTGCGTGCGACGGTCTGGAA
>DASURL010000167.1:0-3155 GCA_036280075.1 Gemmatimonadaceae bacterium
GCGGTGCCGGACGGATCGTTCCACATCGCCGCCTTCGGGCTGGCGCTCGTGTCGGTGCTGTGGGCGTTCGACGGCTGGGCCGACCTGAGCTTCGTCGCCGGCGAGGTGAAGGAGCCGCGGCGCACGCTGCCGCGCGCGATCATCATCGGCACCACGGCGGTGATCGTGATCTACCTGCTGGCGAACCTGGGCTACATGGCGGTGATGCCGGTGGGGGAGATCCGCCACTCGCAGCTCGTCGCCGCCGACGTGGCGAACCGGCTCATCGGCCTCCCCGGCGTGGTGTTCGTCGCGCTGACGGTGATGCTGTCCACCTTCGGCACGCTGAACGGCACGCTGCTCACCTCGCCGCGCATCTTCTTCGCCATGGCCGACGACGGCCTCTTCTTCCGGAAGATGGCCGCGGTGCACCCGCGCTTCGGCACCCCGTACGTGTCCATCATGCTCGTCGCGGCGCTCGGCGTGGTGTTCGTCATGCTGCGCACCTTCGAGCAGCTCGCCGACACCTTCGTCACGGCGATCGTGCCGTTCTACGCGCTGGCGGTGGCGGCGATCTTCGTCTTCCGGAAGCGCCCGACGTACGACCCGCCCTTCCGCACGCCGCTCTATCCGGTGGTGCCGGCGCTGTTCATCCTGGCCACGCTGTTCCTGCTCGTGAACGCGATCATCGACCCGAGCTCCCGGTGGGGGACGCTGGCGGTGCTGGGCGGGATTCTGGTGGGGGTGCCGGTGTACGTGCTTACTGTGGGGAGAAAGGGGAGGGGGTGACCGGCAACTGACGTACGACGTACCACGTACCTCGTACCGGGACCGACATCCGAGGCCTCTCCAATGCGCCGCTGACCTCTCCGCGGCGCACGGTCTCGTTGTGCTGCGATGCGGAGCTGCATTGGACCAGGCGTCCCCCTGGGTCCCGGTACGCAGTACGAGGTACGCAGTACGTCAGTTGTAGTTACCGCTTATCGATCACCGACCCGCCCGACGGCTCGCTCCCCCACGCGTCGCTGCCACGCGGCCCCTGATTGGCGTGGCCGGGCTCGACATCCACGTCATCGCGACGCTTCTCGCCTGCCGTCGCCCGATGCTCCGAGCGCTGCTCGTTCTCCTCGCGCTCGCCTGCCGGCACGTTGTCGCCGCGCGGTACGCCCCTGTCGCGATCACTCATCACTGCCTCGCACGTTGAAGTCGCACGCATGAGAAGCACGTCACGTACCGCATCGAGATGCAGAGTCCGCCTTCGCGGGGCGTCCCGCTGGGTCGCGGTACGAAGTACGAGGTACGAGGTACTCGCCGTTGTCGTTAGAAGATGGACAGGTTGATGTACTTCTTCGGGTTCTTCTTCAGGTCCGCCAGCACGGAGTCGGCTTGCGTCACGAGCCCGCGCAGGTCGCCGTAGAGGAGCGTGTCCTTCAGCAGCTTGCCGGCGTTCCCCTGGCCCGCCTGGATCCCCGCCATGATCGAGTCCGCGCGGCGGCTCGTCGCGGCGAGGTTGGAGGCGATCTGCGTCAGGCTCGCGCTCGACGTCTGGAAGTTCCTCAGCGTGCTGTCGATCTTCGCCGAGTCGATGGCCGACATCGAGCGGCGGAGCTGCGCCATCGTCATCGTGAGGTTGCGGTTCTGCTCGGCCGCGATGGCATTGAGCTGCAGCGACAGCCGCGATGCGTTCGCCGACAGCTCGGCGGCGTTGGCCATCGTGCGGCGCATGTCGCGGATGCCGCCGGCGGCGAACAGCTCGGCGTTGAGCGTCTTCATCATCACGTTCACGGTGGTCATCACCGAGTCCGCCTTGTTCTCCAGCGCCTGGATGTCCGTCGCGCTCGGCCCCACCGGCACGGTGTCGCCGGGCTGGTAGGACACCGGGCTCGGGCCCTTGGGCGTGAGCGCGATCGCCGCGTCACCGAAGATTCCGACCGGCTGCACGCTCGCCGTGGAGTTCTTCGGCACCTTCACGTCGTCGTTCACGCGGAGGAACACGTCCAGAAAGCCGTCGTCGCGGAGCTTCACGTCGCTCACCGCGCCCACGTTCACGCCCGCCAGCAGCACCGGTTGTCCCGGCTTGAGGTTCTGTCCCCACGCGAACTTGCTGTAGAGCGGATAGCCCGACGACAGCCCGCCCCGCACCAGCCACAGGGTGCCGAGCAGCGCGATCACGATCGCCACGGTGAGGAAGATGCCAACGAGGACTTCGTCGCGCCGTTTCATGTCTGTAGGTAAGGGGCGAAGAGCGCCGCCGTCAACGTATCGAGCACGAGGATCGTCACCGACGTGATGACCACCGCCTTCGCGGTGGACCGGCCGACGCCCTCGGCGCCCGCCTCGGTCACGAAGCCCTCATAGGAGCAGACGAAGGCAATCGCCGCGCCGAAGAACGTCGCCTTCATCAGGGAATAGACCACCTGGAACGTCCCGAAGCCCAGCCGCACGCCGGCCACGAAGTCCTGGGACGTCACGTGGGTCACGTACACCGACACCGCGAAGCCGCTGAGGAGGCCCGTGGCGTCAGCGAGGATGACGAGGCAGGGCAGCATCACGATCGCGGCGAGCAGGCGCGGCACGATGAGGAACGCCAGCGGATCGTACGACAGCGTCTCCAGCGCGTCGATCTGCTCCGTGACGCGCATCGTCCCGATCTCCGCCGTCATCCGCGCCCCCACGCGCCCCGTCAGCACGAGCCCCGTGAGGAGCGGTCCCAGCTCGAGCACCTGCATCAGTCGCACGGAGAGACCGATGATGCTGAGCTGCACGCCGGGAAAGAGCTGGTAGCGCACCTGGATCGCGATCACGCCGCCGATGAACGCGGCGACGATCATCGTCAGCGGGATGGAGTCCACCCCGATGCGCCGCATCTGCCGGATGGTCTCCGGCACGAAGGTGGCCGGGTCGCCGAAGGCGCGCAGCGTGTCGCGCAGGAAGTAGCCCCGCGCGCCGACCTGGTGGAAGAAGGCGAGGAACGCACGCGTCACGCGGCGGAAGAACCTGATTCCGCCGCGCTGGACGACCGGGAAGGTCTCCGTCTCGCGCATGTCGCGCACCGAGCGATCGAACTCGCTCACGTACGGACGCGCGTCAGAAGGACGACCCCCACGACGGCAAACAGGGCATTGGGTATCACGCCGCCAGGTCGGGCGGAATCAGTCCCTTGCCGCCGACGGCCT
>DASURL010000168.1:0-15924 GCA_036280075.1 Gemmatimonadaceae bacterium
CCGAGCTCGAGCTGAAAAAACAGTTCGACAAGGCGCTGGCGGTCTACGCGGAAATCCTCGAGACCTTCAAGGGCTCCGATCACGAGGTGGACGTCGCTCTGTTCAACCGGGTGGGTGACCTCCACCTGAAGCAGGGCAACGTTGCCGACGCCGTGGACTGCTACGAGAGGGCCGTCGACCATTACGTGGAGACGGGCTTCTACAACAATGCCATCGCGCTCTGCAACAAGATCCTTCGCAGCTCGCCGGGGCGCGCGTCCATCTACTACAAGCTGGGCAAGATCAGCGCGCACAAGGGCTTCAAGAGCGACGCCAAGGCCAACTTCCTCGAGTACGCCGACCGGATGCAGAAGTCCGGCAAGACGACCGAGGCATTCCGCGCGCTCAAGGAGTTCGCCGACCTCTGTCCCGACCAGGACGACATCCGGCTCATGCTCGCCGATCAGCTCACGAAGCAGAATCGGCGCGACGAGGCGGTGGAGCAGCTGCAGCTGCTCTACGAGCGGTACAAGCACGAGGGGCGCGAGACCGAGGCGCAGGCCACCGTCGCGCGCATGAAGGCGATCGACCCGAGTGCCGAGCCGCGCGAGCCCGGCTCGTCGGGCCCGCATCGCCCGACGGGAGACCTGGTCTTCCTCGACCTCAACGACAGTGCCGCCGCGAACCGCCGGTCGGCGATCGCGAAGCGCGCCACGCAGGGGCTCGACCTGCTCGCCACGGGCGAGCAGGACTCCGTGCCGACGCGTCCGAAGACGGCGCCTCCCGCCGCGCCGCCGGCAGCAGCACCACGAGCGGCAGCACCGGCGCCAGCCGCGCCGCCCACGCGGGCTCCGCAGAAGGCTCCGCCCCCCGTGGACGGCCTCACCTTCCTCGACGTGGACGAGCCGCCGCCGGCACGTCCCGCCGCGCCAGCGCCAGCGTCAGCGCCTGCGCCCGCTGCCTCGGCGCCGGAGCCAGTCGTCGAGGAGTCGCTCCCCGAGATCCTCGACACGCCCGACATCGAGCCGGCCGTGCTCGACGGCGTCACTCGCGCCGAGGACTTCGTGCGCATGGACACCGACCAGCAGCCCGGCCTTCTCGACGGGCTGCAGACCACCGGGCTGGCGGACGATGACTCGATGGTGAACTCGGGCACCGTGCTCGACCTCGAGCCAACCAGCTTCTCGTCGCCCACGCACAACGGGATCGGCGGCGGCAACGACGGGCTCCTCGATTTCGACATGGTGCCCGGCGCTGGCTTCGGGGAAGCCGAAACGGCCCCCCTGGCTCGCGGCACGCCCGACGCCGGCATGCCGATGCTGGACGACGAGCTCCCGCAGGATGCCGCCTCGGCGCCAGCAGCCGGGCCGGCGGACTTCGTGCTGCGCGAGGATGTCGACCTCGGGCCTCCGCCGCGGCGTGCGTCGCCGAAGGCGCCGGTCGAGGATCTTCCGCTGATGGACTTCGAGCTCCCGGTTCCTTCGGAGAGCACGAGCGGCGTGCGGGGCTCCCATGCCGAGCCGGAGCTGGAGATGCTCGAGCTCACGGAGCCCGACGCGGCGGAGCCGATCGCGCCGGCGCGCGCGGAGGAGCCTTCGTCGGCGCTCTTCGAGGTAGCGGCCGAGGACTCGCTCGACCTCGGGGAGGTCGCCTCGCCGGAGGAGGCGGCTCATCCCTCGACCGCGATGGCCGCGCAGTCGGTGGAGCTGCTGCAGGCGATGGCCGACTCGGATCCGGAGGATCACGGTGTGCGTCGTCGGCTCGCCGAGGCGATGCTCGAAGCCGGGGATCGCGAGGGCGGCCTCCGCGAGCTGGAGGCGGCCATGATCAGCGCGGAGCGCAGCGAGGACCTCGACTCCGCCGCCGCGCTCGCCGACGAGATCGTGCGCCTCAATCCGTCGTCGGTGCGCCATCACCAGAAGCGCGTGGAATACGCCTTCCGGCTGAACGAGCGCGGTCGCCTGATCGACGCGTACCTCGAGCTCGCCGACGCGCTCTTCCGCGCCGGACAGCTCGAGAAGTCGCGCGCCATCTACCAGCGCGTGCTCGACCTGGCTCCCGACGACGCGCGTGCGAGGGCAGCGCTGGAAAGCTTCCCCGCTGCGGAGCAGCCGCCCGCCGCCGCTCCGGCGTCTCCGCGAGCGCCCGCTGCGAAGGCCGGCGCCGCAAGCGCCCGCACGTCGTCACCGACTACCCGCCCGGAAGTCCCGGTCGCGGCGTCGGACGACTTCGTGAACCTCGGCGACTGGCTCCGCGGGGACGAGACGCGGAAGAGCACCCGCATGGTGGTTCCGGAGCAGGAGCCCACCGGCGACGAGGAGGCCGACTTCCAGGACATGCTCCGGAAGTTCAAGCAGGGGATCGCCGAGAACGTGGACGAGGAGGATCACCAGAGCCACTACGATCTCGGCGTCGCGTACAAGGAGATGGGGCTGGTGGACGAGGCGATTGCCGAGTTCCAGAAGGCGCTCCGCGCGCCGAGCAATCGCGTGCCGACGTACGAGGCGCTCGGTTCGTGCTTCATCGAGAAGGAACAGTACGGCATGGCGGCCACGATCCTCGCCCGGGCACTGGACGAGAAGGGCGTCACCGACGACAACCTCGTCGGCGTGCTCTACCTGCTGGGCCGGTGCGCCGAGGCGCGAGGCCAGCAGGATGCGGCGCTGGAGTATTATCAGCGTGTGTTCGTGGTCGACATCCAGTTCCGCGACATCGGGGAGCGCATGGCGGCAGTGGAAGGAGGGCGCGCATGACGGGAGCAGCGCGCGCGCGTGTGCCGGCCACGTCGGCGTTGCGGGAGATCCAGGCGCCCGTCGCCGCCGGGCTCGAGGCAGTCGTCGAGGCGATGAAGCACATCATCACCAACGAGCTGCCGATGATCGAGCAGGTGAGCGGGCACCTCCTGCAGATGCGCGGCAAGATGTTCCGCCCCACCCTGTCGCTGCTCGCCAGCGAGACGGCCGGCACGCCGGAGCCGCGCGTCGTCACGGTGGCGGCGGTGGTGGAGCTGATGCACCTCGCGTCGCTGGTGCACGACGACTCGGTGGACCACTCCGCGCTGCGCCGTGGGCTGCCGACCGTGAACTCGCTCTTCAGCCACCAGGTGAGCGTGATCATGGGCGACTTCCTCTACTCGCGCGCACTCGAGGCGCTGGTCGCCCTCGGCGACATCGACATGATGCGCGTGCTGACGTCGGTCTCCACGCAGCTCACGGTCGGTGAGATGCGGCAGCTGGCCGCGGTGGAAGCGCTCGCGTTCAGCGAGGCCGATTACGAGGCGCTCATCCAGGCGAAGACCGCCTCGCTGCTCGGCGCGGCCTGCGAGACGGGCGCCATGTGCGGGGCGTCGCGGTACCGGGAGCCGCTGCGTCGCTACGGTGAGCGGCTCGGCATGGCGTTCCAGGTGGCAGACGACATGCTGGACTACACGGGATCGTCGGACGAGACGGGGAAGCCCTCCGGCCTCGACCTGCGCGAACAGAAGGTCACGCTGCCACTGATCCTCGCGCTGCCTCGGTTCTCCTCCTCGGCCCGCTCGACCGTGGACGCGCTGTTCGCCAGCGACTCGCCCACGGACGAGCAGGTGGACGAGGTCATCGCCCTCACGGCCGAGGCCGGCGGCATCGAGGGTGCCCGGCAGCGGGGCGAGGAGTATGCACGTCAGGCCGAAGACGCACTCGACGGGCTTCCCGACACGCCGGCGCGCACTGCGCTCGCCGACGCCATCCTCTACGTCATGGATCGACGCTCCTGATGCCGCCACGCGGATCGTCCAAGCACCGCCCGATGTTCCACGCCATCACGCTCGCCATCGGCTTCATCGTCGGCGGCGCGCTCACCCAGGTGGCCCGTATCTTCCTGCCGGTAGGTGCGGTGAAGGAATTTCTCACGACCGGTGTAACACCTTCGTTCGGGCCGGTCATGCTCGACCTGGTAATCCTGAAGTTCTCGCTCGGCCCGGTCGCGCTCGACGTCTCGCTGTTGAGCCTGCTCGGGGTCCTGATCGCCTATCTGATCGCACGGTCGCTTTTCTAGGAGACTTACATGTTCGCCAATCTGGGGTTCGGCGAGTTGATGATCATTCTGGTCATCGTGCTCGTGTTGTTCGGGGCCAAGCGCATTCCCGAGATCAGCGCGTCGTTCGGCAAGGGAATTCGCGAGTTCAAGAAGAACGTCAACGAGGTCGAGCGCTCGATCACGGAGCCCGAGCCGCGCGCGGAGCCTCGGCTGCCGGCGGGTGAGCCGGTGACGCGTCGCGAGGCGGCAGAAGAGGCACGCCCGGAGCCGAAGCGGCTGATCTGAGGGTCGGACCCGCGGGCGGCCTCCGGCCGTCCGCTCGTCTGACACGCTCGCCGGCGGCCCTGCCGCCGGCTGCTCGTCCGACCCATTCGCGGCGCTGCGCGCCGCTCTTGGTCGGACCGTCACTACGAACTGCGAAGGGCACACCGAACCAGGTTCGGTGTGCCCTTCTGACCGTCAGACGAGGAGGGAGCGGGTCCGACTCGCTTACGTCGCGCTCTGTCGGCGCAGCTGCGCGTTGATCTCCTTCCGCTTGTCGCTGATGCTCGCGCTCTTGCGCAGGTCGTCCAGGAACGACTGCACGCGCTGCTGACGCAGGACCTGGAGTCGCCGAGCGCGGAGGTCGTTCTTCTGCGCCTCGAACGCCGCGCGGTCCGCCGGCTTCTTCGCATCGACGCGGATCACGAACACGCCGTCCGACTGGCGCACCGGCGCGCTCACCACGCCCGGGGGCAGCGCGAACGCCGCGCCGATCGCCTCGCCCAGGCTGCCGAACGAGTTCACCGCGCCGCCGCGCGTCGTCATGCCGGTCTTCGTGACGGACAGGCCCGCCTTGGCGGCTGCGGCCTCCAGCGACGTCGCCTTGGCCGCCTGCGCGAGCTGGGCCGCCGCCGGGACGATCCGCTCGATCGCCCGCTCCCGTGCCAGGCGAGCCCGAACGTCGACCTTCACGGCGTCGAAGTCCTTGCCGCCCGGCACGAGCGTGTCGAGTCGCGCCAGGTAGTAGCCGTTCTCGGCATCGAACAGCTCACTCGTCTCGCCGGCGTGCGCGCCATCGAACGCCCACGCGCTCACGCTCGGCACGTACTGACCGTCGTGCATCGCGGGTTGTCCCTCGACGGCCGTGACCTTGAACGGCGTCAGGTTCAGCGTCTTCGCCGCCTGGTCGAACTTCGCCGGATCGGTCGCGCTCGCGGCGAGCCGCGCCAGCTCGTCCGCCTCACGGTCCACCTTGGCGGCGGAGGAGTCGCTCGGCTGCAGGCGGAGCAGGATGTGGCGCACGCTCAGCGTGTCGCCATTCCGCGAGTCCACCTTGATCAGGTGGTAGCCGAACGGCGAGAGCACGGGCTGGGAGAGCTCGCCGGGCTTGAGGCCGAAGGCCGCCTTCTCGAATTCGGGAACGAGCTGGCCGCGGGTGATCTTGCCGAGGTCGCCCCCCTGCACGGCGGACGCCGAGTCGGCGGACTCGCGCTTGGCGACATCCTCGAACTTCGCGCCGCCTGCGATCTCGGCGCGCAGCTTCTCGATTCGCGTCCGCACTGCCGCGCTGTCGGCGGCGGTCACGACGCGCGGGAGGTAGGCCACGCTCAGCACGGCGCTGGAGGGGCGGTCGAACTCCGCCTTGTGCGCGTCGTAGTACGCGCGCAGGTCCCCGTCCGAGATGTTCGAGTCCGCCGCCGTCACCGTCGGATGGAAGGCGACGAAGCTGATGGACGCGCTGTCGTTGGCGTCCTGCCATGCGCGCCACAGCTCGGCGTCGGTCACGTACAGGCCGCTGGTGAGCTGCTCGAACAGCTTCTCCTTGGGAATCTCGGAGCGGTAATACTGCTCGAGTGCCACGAGGAGGCCTGACTGGCGTGCCTGCGAGCTCGCGAGGAGGCGCTGGTACTTCTCGGGATCGAACTGCCCGTTCGTCTGCAGGTCGGGCGCGTTCCTCACCCAGGCCGGCGGCGCGAAACGCGCATAGTCACGCAGCTCGTCGGTCGACACGACGATGCCGCGCTTCTTGTATTCCTGCTGGAGCAGGATGTCCGACACCATGTCGTCGAACGCCTGGTTCTCGAGGCGACGGATCTCGTCCTGCGACAGCGAGCGGCCGGCCTGCTGCTGTTGCTGCTGGATGAGCTCCTGTGACCGGCGCTGCCAATCCGTGTACAGGATGTCGGTGCCATTGACGGAGGCCACCGCCGTGGTAGGGGTGACCGGCGTGCGGCCGAGCAGGCCGGACGATTCGACGAGCAGGAAGCCGCCAACGAACGAGATGAGGAGAATCCACATCACGACCTTGGCGGAGCTCCGCATGGTTTGGAGCACGAGGCAGGACTCCTGGAGCTGCGGGAAAACGGGAGGGGAGAAGTGGAAAAAGCTAGACGGCGACGAGGGCTAAAATCAAGTGACGGTGGCACTTCTGATTGACACGTCCCCCGTGTACCGTATCTTATCCCGCTTCTCTCCCCTGAAGGCTGCGCCGCCACTGAGGCATTGATGTCCGGTTCTGCCCGTTTCGACGAGCTGAAGAAGAAGTTCGACGAGAATCCTCGGCGCTATTTTGCGCCCCTCGCCAACGAGTTCCGCAAGTCGGGCGACGCCGAGCAGGCGGTCATGATCTGCGAGGAGTTCCTCCCGCAGCAGCCGGGGCACATGAGTGGCCACATCGTCTATGGCCAGGCGTTGTACGACCTTGGCCGCCTGGACGACGCCCGCACGGTGTTCGAGACGGCGCTCACGCTGGATCCCGAGAACCTGATCGCGCTGCGTCACCTGGGCGACATCGCGCGCGCCCACGGCGACCTCGAGCTGGCGAGGCTCTGGTACCAGCGCGTCCTGGAGGCCGACCCGAGGAACGAGGAGGTGCAGGGCCTCCTCTCGTCGCTCGACGGCTCGCCCGCTGCTGAACCGCCGCGCGCCGCCGCAGCGCCGGAGTCCGCGCCGCCCGCGGCGTTCTCGTTCAGCGAGCCGGCGGCGGAGACGGTCATCGAGCAGAGTACGATCGTCGAGCTGGCGCCAGCGTTCGAGCCGCCATCGCCGCCCCCCATGCCGCCCGCGTCGCCGCCGGCGAGCGAGCCGCTGCTGGACCTCGACATGTTCGAGGAGCCCGCCACCGACGCCGGGTCGGGCGGACGTGCCGAGGGGTTCGAGGCGATGGAGTTCACGCCACCGCCGGCGCGCACCGAAGGCCTGGCGGGGATCGCCGACCAGCTGGAGCCTGCGGAATTCGAGGCGTCGCCCTCGTCCGTGGCGCCCCTCGAGGGGCTGGAAGAGACCGCGCTCGGCGCTTTCGACGCGCACGCCGCACAGGCGTCGCCGCCGCCACTTCCCGACCTGGAGCCGCTGCCGGGTTCGGAGCCGGCGGCGCCCGCCAGCTCTCCGGTGGACGAGGCGGCGAGTGCCTCGGACGCGCCGCCGGTGGATCTTCCGCCCGAGGTGATCGCCGCGGAGGCGGAGCTCATCGACGCACGAGCGGCGTTCGAGCTTCCGACGGAGCCGTCACCGGAGGCCGCCGTCCCTCCGACGCCGCCTCGCGTGACGCCGTCGCAGCCGTTCGTGACCGAGACGATGGCCGAGCTGTACGTGAAGCAGGGCTTCCGCGAGCAGGCGCTCGACGTGTACAAGCTCCTGCTCGCGGCGAGCCCGGACAACGAGCGGCTGAAGGATCGCGTCGCCGAGCTGCAGCAGCGTGACGAGGTGGATTCGGGCCCCAACGTGCGCGAGTTCTTCGCGCGAATTGCCGCGCGTCGCCCGGGAGAGGGAAATGCGGCCTCCGTGCCGCCCGCGAACGACGACTTCGCATCGCTCGATTCCTTCGAGACGGTCCCGGTATCTGCCGCCAGCGCCGGGTCGCCAGGCCAGGCGGCGCCGGAGAGCGCGGCCCCCGAGGTCGCACCCGCCCTTCAGGGCCTTCCCATGCTGGACGACAGCCCGGTGCCGGAGCCCGACGCAGCCGCGCCGCGCGCGCAGGCGCCCGCGGAGCCGGGGGCTGGCAACGGATCGATCGACGCACTGTTCGGCGAGCGCTCGGTGAACCAGGCGGACGCCTCGGCGGCGTCGGCGCTCGCGCAGGCGTTCGGTGGCGAGCAGAAGGAGTCCCCCGCCATCAGCGGGCGTCCCGCGCGGGCCGCCGCCGGCGAGCTGTCGCTCGACAGCGTGTTCCGGGATGGCGGCGCACGCCCCCCGCGGAGCGCGCAATCGTTCTCGTTCGATCAGTTCTTCTCGGAGAGTGCGACCTCCGAGCCCTCGGCGCCGCCGGGCCCCGCCGCGACGCCCTCGCAGGGAACCGGCGCGCAGCCCGAGCCCGCCGAGCGGAACGCGGACGACATCGAGCAGTTCAATTCCTGGCTGCAGGGCCTCAAGCAGAAGTGAGGATCGCCGTCCTCAACGGGCCCAACCTCAACCTGCTCGGCACGCGCGAGCCGGAGCTGTACGGCCGGGTCACGCTGCCGGAGGTCGAGGCGCGTCTCGCCGATGTCGGACGCGAGCTCGACGTCGAGGTGCACTGCGCCCAGCGCAACGGTGAGGGGGAGCTCGTGGAGCTCGTCCACGCGCTGCGCGGCCGCGCGGACGGCGTGGTGGTGAACGCGGGCGCCTACTCGCACTCGAGCCTCGCGCTGCGCGATGCGCTCACGGGCGTGTCGCTCCCATTCGTCGAGGTGCACGTCACGAACATCCATGCGCGCGAACCGGAGCGTCATCGCTCCATGCTCGCGTCGGCGGCAATCGGGAGCGTCGTCGGCCTCGGCACGTACGGTTACGAGCTCGCCCTGCGCGGCCTCGTGGCCTCGCTGCGCTCGCGCAAGGGCGCCGGTGGCTGACGCGCGATCCCGGCGCATCGCCGCCCTGGTGGATGGCCTGTCGGCGGCACACCTGGACGGGCTGCTGCTCACCGGTCTCCCCAACATCCGATACCTCACCGGATTCTCCGGGTCGAGCGCTCTCGTCGTGGTCACCGTGCGCGAGGTCGTCCTCATCACCGATTTCCGCTACCAGACGCAGGTGGCGGAGGAAGTCGGTGACCTGGCCCGCGTCGTCATCGAGCCGGCGAGCCTGTGGACCGGGCTCTGGCAGCACCTGGCGCAGCTTCCGGTGAAGGTGATGGGCTTCGAGACGGCGCACATCCAGCACCGGGACTTCCAGCGGCTCGTCGAGGCGGGGGCGCGCTGGCAGTGGCGCCCGACCGCCGACCTCGTGGAGACGCTGCGCGAGCGGAAGGACGCGGACGAGATCGCGCTGATTCGTGAGGCCGCCGGCGTGGCGACGCGCGCGCTGTCGCGCACCCTCCCGCAGCTCCATGCGGGCATGACGGAGCTGGACGTGGCCGGCGTGCTCGAGCAGTCGCTGCGCCAGGAGGGGAGCGAGGGATTTCCCTTTCCCAGCATCGTGGCGAGCGGCCCGCGTTCCGCGCTGCCGCACGCGCGTTCCTCCTCCCGTGTCCTGGGGCGCGGCGATTTCCTGCTCATGGACTTCGGCGCCGAGGTGCAGGGCTACTGCTCCGACATCACGCGGACCGTGGTCATCGGCAGCGCGGACGACGAGCATCGCGCGCTGTACGAGATCGTGCGGGAGGCGAACGCGCGCGCCGCGGCCGGCGTCCGCGCCGGAATGAGCGGACGGGATGCCGATGCCATCGCCCGTAACTACATTGATCGGGCTGGATTCGGCGAGCTGTTCGGACACAGCCTCGGGCACGGGATCGGGCTCGAGGTGCACGAAGCGCCGCGGCTCGCCCGGACGGCCGAGGCTGGTCTGCCGGAAGGAGCAGTGGTGACGATCGAACCCGGCGTGTACCGTCCGGGCTGGGGCGGCGTTCGCATCGAGGACGACGTGGTGCTCGCTGCCGACGGCCCGCACATTCTCACGGATTTCCCGCGCGAGCTCCTGGAGCTCGGCTGAATGGCGCACCGCGCGAGCGGCGCGACAATACCCATCAGGCCTATGATCGACCTACGCTACGTCAAGAAGCTCATCGAGATGGTGGACGAGTCCACGGTGGATTCCCTCGAGATCACGTCGGACAAGGGAGTGAAGATCCGCATCTCGAAGAGCCCATCGGGGCGGGGCGTGCACATGGCGCCTCAGCCGGTGATGGCGCCCATGGTGGCCGCCGCGCCGGCGCCGGCGCGGCCGACGCCGGCCGAAGGCGTGGCGGCGGTGGAAGAGCCGGCGAAGGCGCCGGTGAAGAGCGGCGGCACCGAGGTGAAGTCGCCGATGGTCGGAACGTTCTACGGCGCCCCCGAGCCGGGGGCAAAACCTTACGTGTCGGTGGGGTCGCGCGTCTCCAAGGGGCAGATCCTCTGCATCATCGAGGCGATGAAGATCATGAACGAGATCGAGTCCGAGGTCGCCGGCGTGGTGACCGAGGTCCTCGCCTCCGACGCGCAGCCGGTGGAATACGGGCAGGCGCTCTTCCGCATCGACCCGAATGGCTAAACCAGCGACGACGACGAATCCGGCTCCAGGCGGCGCGGCCGCGACCGACGCGTTCAACTTCAAGGCGGTGCTGCAGCAGCTCGTGCAGCGCAACGCCTCGGACCTCCACCTGAAGGTCGGGCGTCCGCCCACGCTGCGCCTGCATGGCGAGCTCGTGCCGCTCGAGATGCCGCCGCTCAAGCCCGAGGACCTCAAGGGGCTGGCGGAGCAGCTCATGACGCCGCGGCAAGTGAAGGAGTTCACGGACAACAAGGAGTGCGACTTCGCCATCGGCGTGCCCGGCATCGGGCGCTTCCGCTGCAACGTGTACCAGCAGCGCGGCTCGCTGTGCTACGCCATGCGCTCCATCCCCTACCAGGCGAAGACGCTGCAGGAGCTGAACCTGCCTCCCGTGCTCGCCGAGATCGCCCTGCGCCCGCGAGGGCTGGTGCTGGTCACCGGCATCACCGGGTCGGGGAAGAGCACGGCGCTGGCGGCGATGATCCAGCACGTGAACGAGCATCGCAAGGCGAACGTGATCACGATCGAGGATCCGATCGAGTTCCTCCATCGTGACATCAACTGCAACATCAACCAGCGCGAGGTCGGCACCGACACGGCGACGTTCGGGCAGGCACTGCGCCGCGTGCTGCGCCAGGATCCCGACGTCATCCTCATCGGCGAGATCCGCGACCTCGAGACGCTGGACACCGCGCTCAAGGCGGCCGACACCGGGCATCTCGTCTTCAGCACGCTGCACACGACCGACGCGACGCAGACGATCAGCCGCGTGCTGTCGTTCTACCCGCCGCACCAGCAGGCCGAGGTGCGCTTCGCGCTCGCCAGCGCGCTGCAGGCGGTGGTCTCGCTCCGCCTCGTCCCGCGCGCCGACAAGCCCGGGCGCGTGCCGGCATGCGAGATCCTCATCAACACGCAGACCGTGCGCGACCAGATCCGGGACATGGACAAGACACTCAACATCCCGGACCTCATCAAGGAAGGCACCGTCCAGTACGGAATGCAGAGCTTCGACCAGTCGCTCATGGCGTACTACTCGCAGGGCATCATCTCGTACGAGAGTGCCGTGTTCTATGCCACCAGTCCGAGCGAGTTCGCGCTCCGCGCGCAGGGCGTGGCCGGCACCAGCGACAACAGCTGGTCCGGGTTCGAGCAGGATTCCACCGGCTGACGCCAGCACCGCTCGCATCACGATGAAAGTGCTTCAGGCCGACCTCGGGTCGGCGATCCAGGGGTCTCGTTAATGTTCAAGAAGGTCCTGATCGCAAACCGCGGCGAGATTGCGCTGCGCGTCATCCGCGCCTGCCGTGAGCTGGGCGTGGAAACGGTGGCCGTGTACTCCGAGGCGGATCGCGAGTCGCTGCACGTGCGCTTTGCCGACGACGACGTCTGCATCGGCCCCGCGCCGGCGCGCGATTCCTACCTCAAGATTCCGCGCATCATCGCCGCCGCCGAGATCACGGGCGCCGATGCGATCCACCCGGGGTACGGCTTCCTCGCCGAGAACGCGGAGTTCGCCGAGATCGTGACGGCGAGCAACCTCACCTTCATCGGCCCGACCGCCGAGCAGATCCGCGTGATGGGCGACAAGGCCGCCGCCCGCAAGGCGATGATCGAGGTCGGCGTCCCCGTGGTGCCCGGCACGCCGGGGCCGGTGGAGGACGTGGACGAGGCGCTGGAGTTCGCGAGGCAGGTCGGCTTCCCCGTGATCATCAAGGCCGCCGCCGGCGGCGGCGGCAAGGGGATGCGCGTCGCCAAGGACGCCGACGACTTCGCCCGCTCCTTCCAGCTCGCGCGCAGCGAGGCGCTGTCGGCGTTCGGCAACGGCGACGTCTACGTCGAGAAGTACCTGATGCGCCCGCGGCACATCGAGTTCCAGATCATGGGTGACAAGTTCGGCAACGTCATCCACCTCGGGGAGCGCGACTGCTCCGTGCAGCGCCGCCACCAGAAGCTGATCGAGGAGTCGCCCAGCCCGGCGATGACGCCGGAGCTGCGCCAGAAGATGGGCGAGGCCGCCGTCGCCGGCGCGAAGGCCATCAACTACGTGGGCGCCGGCACGATCGAGATGCTGCTCGACGAGGACGGCTCGTACTACTTCATGGAGATGAACACGCGCATCCAGGTGGAGCATCCGGTGACGGAGATGCTCACGGGCGTGGACCTCGTGAAGGAGCAGATCCGCGTCGCCAGCGGACAGCCGCTGTCGGTGATGGCGCTGCCGCCGCTGCGCGGGCACGTGATCGAGTGCCGCGTGAACGCCGAAGATCCGCACCGCAACTTCCAGCCGTCGCCCGGGAAGATCGTCACCTACCACCCGCCGGGCGGGAACGGGGTGCGCATCGACTCCCACGTGTACGCGGGCTACAGCGTGCCACCCTACTACGACTCGATGATCGCCAAGGTGATCTGCCAGGGGCGCGACCGGGAGGAGGCGCTCGCCAAGATGCGCCTCGCCCTGGAGACATTCATCATCGAGGGGCCGACGACGACGATCCCGTTCCTCGCCCGCGTGATGCAGAACCCGCGCTTCATGAGCGGGGATTTCGACACCAAGTTCCTGGAGCGTGAGCCGGAGCTCATGAAGGAGCCGGGGTAGTGAAACTGGACGTGCACTACGGCGTGCAGCAGCTCACGCCGCAGGATGTGCAGGGACGGGTGGTCGCGGTGATCGACGTGCTGCGCGCCTCCACGACGATCGCGACGGCGCTGGCCAGCGGTGCGCGGGCCGTGATTCCTTTCGAGAGCTCCGAGGAGGCGGTCACGCGCTCCAAGCAGTTCGAGCGCGGGGCGTTCCTGCTCGCCGGCGAGCGGAAGATGCTCCGCATGGAGGGCTTCGACCTCGGCAACTCGCCGCTGGAGCACACCGCCGCCGCGGTGGAAGGCAAGACGGTCCTGCTCGCCACCACCAACGGGACGAAGGCGCTCCTCGCCGTCCAGGGCGCGCGTGACGTCGTGGTCGCGTCGTACGTCAATCTCACTGGCGTCAGCTCCATGCTGCGCGCCGCGCTGCGTGGCGGGGCGGACATCTCCATCATCTGCGCCGGCCAGGAGCGGCAGTTCGCGCTCGAGGACGCCGCCTGTGCCGGACGATTCGTGCAGAACGTGACGCGGCGGCTGGGTGGCGTGGAACTGAACGACGCAGCGCTGGCGGCCTCGCTCCTCGACCGCAAGTACGGCGACAACCTGATGCGGCTCTTCGAGACTGCGGCGCATGGCCGGGCCCTGGCCGCTGCGGGATTCGAGGCAGACCTGGCGGCGTGCGCGGCCGTGGACTCGTTCCCGGTCATCCCGATCTACCAGGACCGTCAGATCACCAAGCTGGGGCCCGAACGCGAGCGGTAATTCGTGGGTAGTTCCGGCCTCAAGCGCGAGCTGATCGGCATCGCGCTCCTGCTCTTTGCGGTGTTCCTCGCCGGCGCGCTCGTGTCGCTGGGGCTGCACGACCTGCACGCCGGCGTCAGCGTGCGCGACAACGTCGGCTGGCTCGGCTACTGGCTGGCGCGCCCGATCGTCGCCTTCCTCGGCTGGCCGGCCGCGGCGCTCCTGCCGACGGTGCCGGCGGTGCATGCCCTGCGCCTGTTCGGCCGCCTGGAGAGCGAGACCGACCGCTCGTGGATGATCTTCCTCGCCGGCATGGTCGCCATCCTGCCCATCGGGATCGGCCTGGCGCTCAACGCGCCGCTCGGCGAGACGAGCTACAGCAGCGGCATCTGGGGCGGCTTCCTCGCCTATTACTGGCGTGCGTTCTTCGGCGGTTTCGGCGCCTGGGTCGTGGTGGCCCTCGCCGTGAGCGCCCTCGCCGCCGCCACGCTGCGCTGGAACCCGGTGCGCATGATCGTGGGCAGCGCGTCGCGCCCGGTGCCGGCCCTCGCCGGCGCCGCCGCGGTGGAGGAGGAGCCGTACGCGCCGCCGAAGCGCCGGCGGAAGAAGGAAAGCGCCGCCGAGCGCGCGCTCGCCCTCGAGCCTCCGCCGGAGGAGTTCGAGGCGATCGATCCACTCCAGGCGATGCAGGCCCCCAACTCCGCCGATGCCGACGCCAAGGAGAACGCGGCGATCGAGGAAGCGGCCAAGCGGCGCGGCAGGAAGAAGTCCGACGAGAAGAAGGGGCGCGACGAGGAGATCGCCGCCGCCATCGATGCGACCGCGAGCCCCGAGGCGTCGAGCGAGGAGCTGCCCCCGCCGGAGCTCCTCAACGCGCCGCCCGCGCGCAACAGCGACGCCGGCCGCCGCGAGCTCGACGCCATGGGCGCCAAGCTCATGGACGCGCTGCACACCTTCAAGGTGGACGGTGAGCTCGTCGGCCGCACGACCGGGCCCGTCGTCACGCAGTTCGAGGTCGAGCCGGCGCCCGGGGTGAAGGTGCGCCAGTTCGCCACGCTCTCCAACGACCTTGCGCTGGCGATGCGTGCGCCCTCCATCCGCATCGTCGCGCCCATTCCGGGCCGCGGCGCGGTGGGCGTGGAGGTGCCGAACCCCACCCCCGAGATCGTCGGCTTTCGCGAGCTGATCGAGCACGGCGACTTCCGGAGCGCGCGTGCCGCGCTGCCGATCGCGCTCGGCAAGGACCTCGAGGGCAAGCCGGTCATCGCCGACCTCGCGAAGATGCCGCACCTGCTGATCGCGGGTGCGACCGGCTCGGGAAAGTCGGTGTGCGTGAACACCATCATCACCAGCCTCGTCTACCGGCACACGCCGAAGACGCTGCGCTTCCTGATGGTGGATCCGAAGATGGTCGAGCTGTCGGTGTACAACACCCTGCCGCACCTGCGGCACAAGGTGATCACCGACAACCGCGACGCCGCCGCCGTGCTCAAGTGGGCGGTGATGGAGATGCAGGAGCGCTACGAGCTGCTCGCCGCCAACGGCTGCCGCAACCTGCAGGACTTCAACCAGCGCGCGCAGAAGGGCACGCCGCTCAAGAAGCCGCGGGACAGGAACGTGGCGTTCGAGGACAACGTCTACCGCGGCGGGATCCTGCCGTACATCGTCGTCGTCATCGACGAGATGGCCGACCTCATGATGACGGTGCAGGGCGAGGTGGAGACGCCGATCGCCATGCTCGCCCAGAAGGCGCGCGCCATTGGAATACATCTCATCCTCGCGACCCAGCGCCCGAGCGTGAACGTCATCACGGGACTCATCAAGGCGAACTTCCCGTCGCGCATCGCCTTCCGCGTGGCGAGCCAGGTGGACAGCCGCACGATCATCGACGGCGCGGGCGCCGAGATGCTTCTCGGCAATGGCGACATGCTGTTCATCCCGCCGGGGAAGAGCGAGGCGAGCCGGCTCCAGGGGGCGTACCTCTCGAGCGAGGAGACGGAGAAGCTCATGGGCTGGTACGAGGCGCAGCGCGATCGCCGCCGCGCCGAGCTGGCGGCGGCGGGGCTGAAGTTCGAGGCCGAGATGACGCCGGACGAGCCGGACATCCTCGAGACCGTGCGCACGCGCGAGGCGGAAGCGCGCGCCGCGCTGGAAGGAGGCAACGACGGCGACGGCGGCGGG
>DASURL010000169.1:0-12230 GCA_036280075.1 Gemmatimonadaceae bacterium
GCAGATCCTCCCGGTCACGCTGCTCGGCGTGGCAATGGCACCCGAGTTCATCTTCAAGGCGCAGAAGCGCCGGAAGGACGACGTGAAGGGGGAGCTGCCGGTGGAGTCGCGGCACTGAGAACTGCGGTCCGACTTGCTCGCCGACGGCGGGCGAGTGGGTCAGACGCCAAAGCCCGGCAGCGAAGCTGCCGGGCTTTGGCTCAGTTCTCAGTGGAGGCGCGGGGAATCGAACCCCGGTCCGAAGCTAGATCGACCACAGGCACTACGTGCGTATCCCCCTGTTTGATGTCCCCGTCGGCTGGCCAGTGGGCAGCCCACCGCCGGGTAATCCTCCTGTGATTTCGCCCGACGGCGGAAGGCGCACCGCCGGACTAGCCCGGATTTGCGTTACCCGGAGAGCCGCCCCAGGCGGGCTTCCCTCTGGGCACTTGCAGGCCTAACCGAAGTTAGGCGGCAAGAGCGAAGTTGTCGTTCGCAGTTGGTAGTTTCCCGAGTGTTTAACGAGGTGCCCGAGGACCTCGGCACGCGCCCACGGCTTCACCAGTCCCGTCGAAGCCAGTCGCCCCCTGAATGTTACTCCCGAAATCTAATCGACCGGGCGCACGAATCAAGCCTCCATAAACGCTGACAGCACCGCCGAGCATACCGCTCAACTCGTTGATGTGTGCAGCTTTATGTCAGCGTACCTCACGCAGTTTCTCCCCTCCGCCTTCGCGCGGTAGAGCGCCTCGTCCGCCTGTGGGAAGAGCTTCTCGCTGTCGGTCACCGTCTCCGGATAGGTTGCCACGCCGAAGGAGGCCGTCACCGGGATCGCCGCACCCTTGTGGAAGGCGACGGTCGCTGCGATCCGCTCGCGCAGTCGCTCAGCCATGAGCCGCGCCGCGGCCTGCCCCGTCTGTGGCAGGAGGAGGGCGATCTCCTCGCCCCCATATCGGACGCAGATGTCCGTGCTGCGAGCCGCCTCCTGGATCAGGCCGGCAACGCGGCGGAGCACCGCATCACCGGCCTCATGCCCGAAGCTGTCGTTCACACGCTTGAAGTGGTCGATGTCCACCATCACGAGCGACACGGGACCGTAGCGGTCTGCCAGTGCAATCTGCTTTTCCAGCTGCTCGTCGAAGTGCGCCCGGTTGTAGAGTCCGGTGAGCCGGTCGGTGCGGGACCGCAGATCCGCCTCGCCGTAGGACCAGGCCAGCTCGAGCGATCCTGCCGCCACCTGGAGCAGCTCCAGCAGGTCTTCACCGGTATCGTGGGCGAAGAACAGCACGTCGTCCGCCTCGAGCACCAGCGCGCCGAGCACTCGCCCCTGCCGGACGATGGGCAGGATGACCAGCGAGCCCGGATCGCGCACCGTCCGGCCCATGCCGTACAGCGCATGGGCCGTCGACCGTCCGCGAGCATCCTCGAGCACCAGTGGCACCCCTCGCCTGCACTGCTCGGCGACCTGGCTGTCGTGGCCCAGCGGAGCCGGTGCCCGAAGGCCGACGCCTTCCGTGCAGCAATCGATCGTTCCGGTGTCGGCCTCGCTGCTCCAGTGCACCAGCACCGCGCCTCGCGCGCCGGTGGCGAGCAGGGCGGTCTCGCAAAGTGACCGGGCAAGCCCGTCGCCACTCGGCGCTGACTCCAGCCGCTTGAGCGCCTTCACGACGGCGTTCCGCCGCTGGAGATGCCGGGCGTAGTCGAGTCGCGCCGCCACGAGCTCGCGCACGTATCCCACCTGCGTCGCCAGGCGGGGCAGCCACTGCTTCACCTCGGCCCTCGGGCGCGCGAGGCCGGAGCGGCTCGTCACGCTCAGCACGCCGTAGCAGGAATTGTCCAGGATGATGGGCGCGGCGGCTGCGAACACCAGATCGCCCTCCGCGGCCAGCTGGAGTGTCTGCTCGTCCGACGCCCACGCCACCAGGGGTCCCCACGCATCGCGCTCGAAGAAGGCGGGGCGTGATCCTTCGGTCGACCAGTCCTCGGGCCGCATGGCGTCGGCATTGTCCGTCCAGCACCAGAGGATCGCTTCCTCGGCGCCCATGGCGTCGCGGCAATCGGCCAGCAGGTGCGCAAGCACCTCGCGGATCCGCTCGCCCTCGAGGGCGATGAGGGCGCGGTCGGCGTCGCGCCGCAGGCCGGTGACGTCCACCGAGCGCGGCGTGCCGCCACGCGGCAGTTGCTGCTCGAAGCGGCGCTGGCGCTCGGCGAGCTGCAGCAGCTCCACGCGCGCCGCCGTGAGCCGGCGCATCGCATTCGCGGCGATTCCGGCAGCGATCAGGAGAAGCGCGACAACGACTGACAGGAGCATTGACGACGCGGGTGGGCAGAGTCACCCCGGCGCGGGCAACAAGGCTCGCGCGCGGCCGAGGTCAGGCGTGCAGGATGCGCGCGGCAGCGACGGCCGCGCCAAAACCGTTATCGATGTTGACGACGGTTACGCCGGCCGCGCAACTGTTGAGCATGGTGAGCAGGGGGGCGATGCCCCCGAACGCGGCGCCATAGCCCACGCTCGTGGGCACCGCGATGACGGGCACCCGCGCGAGTCCTCCCACGACCGACGCGAGCGCCCCGTCCATCCCTGCCACGACGATGATCACCCCAGCCGCGTCGAGCATCTCGCGCCGCGCCAGAAGCCGGTGGATGCCGGCCACGCCCACGTCCGTCAGGCGCTCGATGGTGCAGCCGAGGGCCTGCGCGGTCACCGCCGCCTCCTCGGCCACGGGGAGGTCGCTCGTGCCGGCAGTCACGACGAGCAGTGCCTCGCGGCTCCGTGACGGCGGCGTCGCGGACGGCAGATGGACCGTCCTCGCGAGCGCGTTATGCGAGGCGCCGGGAAGCGCCTCCGCCAATGCGGTCGCGGCGTCGTCACTCACCCGCGTGACGAGCACGCCGTCGCCCCGTTCGGCGATGCGCATGGCGATGGCCACGATGTGCTCCGGCGTCTTCCCCGCCCCGTAGATCACCTCGGGAAATCCCTGGCGGAGGGCGCGGTGGTGATCGATCGTCGCGAAGCCGAGCGACTCGGTGGGATCGAGCGCGAGCGCGTCGAGCGCTCCCTCCACGGCGAGCGACCCATCGGCAACGCGGGCGAGCAGGTCGCGGACCCGCTCGCGCCTCATGCCGCGTCGGCCTCGATGTCGGGTGAGTCGGCGCCGTCGGTAGGCGCGATGTCGTAGCGCTCGAGGTTCGCGAGGTAGTCGGCGAAGATCCCCTCCACCTCCCCGAAGCTCGTCACGGCGAACAGCTTCTTGCGCAGCTCGGCGCCGCCGCGCAGGCCACGCGAGTACCAGCCGAGGTGCTTCCGGAACTCGATGGCTGCCCCGCGCGGGTCCGGCTCGTACGCCATGACCTTGCGGGCGTGCTCGAGCGCGATGGCGAACCGCTCCTCCACCGTGGGCGTCGGGCGCTTCGGTCGGCCGGCCAGCAGGTCCTTCACCTGGTTGAAGATCCATGGCTGCCCATACGACCCGCGCGCGATCATGATGCCGGCGCAGCCCGTCTGCTCGCGCATGCGGATCGCGTCCTCGGCGGTCTTGATGTCCCCATTGCCGAGCACGGGGATGTCGAGGGTGTCCACCACGGCCGCGATCTCCTCCCAGCGCGCGCTGCCGGAGTACATCTGCGTGCGGGTGCGCGGGTGCAGGGCGAGCACGCGGGCGCCCGCGTCCTGGCAGCGGAGGGCAATCTTCACCGGGTCGCGCATCTCCTCGCTCCAGCCACTGCGGATCTTGCACGTCACCGGCAGGTGTGTGGCGGCGGCGACGGCGCGGATCACCCGCTCCACGAGATCGAGGTCCTTCAGGCACCCCGAGCCGCCATTCCGGCGAACGACCTTCTTGACCGGGCAGCCGAAGTTGATGTCGATGAACTCCGGCTGGAACACGTCCGAGACGAAGCGTGCGGCCTCCGCCATCGCCTCGGGCTCGGCGCCGAAGATCTGCACCCCGATGGGCCGTTCGGCGGCGTCGAACGCCAGCTTGCGCACCGTCGCCTCGTTTTCGCGGCGAATGCCCTCGGCCGACAGGAACTCCGTCACCACCACGTCGGCGCCATGCTCGTGGCAGAGCTGCCGGAAGGGCGACTCCGACACGCCGGCCATGGGCGCGAGGTAGAGGGGCGTTTCGGCGTCGAGGGGGAACGGAAAGCGCATGCCGGAATTTACCGTACGCCGGAAGTCGAAGCAACGTGAACGTTTGACAACCCCGCGCGCCGCCCGATAGTTTCCCCGGTTCGACCACGATGATCAGCCGCCGCTCGGCGGCACCTGCACCGCCCGCACCGGATCCGGCGAGATGGAACTGCGCGAGTTCTTCAGCGAAGACGCAATCAAGCTCGAGCTCGAAGGGGAAACGAAGGACGACATCCTCAAGGAGCTCATCGGCCTCCTCAAGCTGGACGAGAAGTCCGAAGGCATGCTCTTCAAGATGCTGAAGCGACGCGAGAACCTCGGGTCCACCGGCATCGGGCGCGGCATCGCCATTCCGCACTGTCGATCGCTGGTCGTCAACAAGCTCCGGGTGGCCTTCGGCCGGAAGTCGAAGGGACTCGACTTCAAGGCGATTGACGAGAAGCCGGTGAACTTCTTCTTCCTCATCGTCGCGCCGCCGCTCGAGGTGTCCAACCAGTACCTCCCCGTCCTCGGCAAGATCGCGCAGTTCTCGAAGGAGCCGGATGTGCCGCAGCGACTGCTCGGCCTCACGGAGCCGAAGCAGTTCCTGGAGCTGCTGGAGGAGAAGGGAGTCTGAACTCCTGAGAGTCTGACCCAATCGCCGGCCTTCGGCCGGCTCATTCGTCGGACCCGAACGGGGCGCCACTGGCGCCCCGTTCTCGTCAGACCCCTATTCCCACTCGATCGTCGCCGGCGGCTTCGAGCTCACGTCATACACGACCCGATTCACCCCATCCACCTCCCGGATGATTCGATTCGAGATCCGGGCGAGCACGTCGTGCGGGAATGGGAACCAGTCGGCCGTCATGCCGTCGGTACTCGTGACCGCGCGCAGGGCCACGACGTTGTCGTAGGTCCGCTCGTCGCCCATCACGCCGACGCTGCGCACGGGCAGCAGCACCGCGAACGCCTGCCAGATGTCGTCGTAGAGGTTCGCCTCGCGAATCTCCTCCAGGTAGATCGCGTCCGCCTGCCGCAGCACGCGCAGCGCCGCGTCGGTGACCTCGCCGAGCACGCGGATGGCGAGTCCCGGCCCCGGGAAGGGGTGGCGCCCGACCATGACCTCCGGGAGGCCGAGCTCGCGTCCTACGCTGCGCACCTCGTCCTTGAAGAGCTCGCGCAGCGGCTCGATGAGCTGGAACTGCATGTCGGGGCGGAGGCCGCCCACGTTGTGGTGCGTCTTGATCGTCACCGATGGGCCACCGGTGGGCGACGAGCTCTCGATCACGTCGGGGTAGAGTGTGCCCTGCACGAGGAACTTCGCGTTGGTCCCCGCCTTGGCCGTCGCGTCCTCGAACACGTCGATGAAGGTGTGGCCGATGGCCCGCCGCTTCGCCTCCGGATCCGTGACGCCTGCCAGCGCGCCGAGGAATCGCGCCGAGGCGTCGACGGTGACCAGCCTCATGCCCATGTGGGCGCGCATCGTTTGCTCCACCTGCTCCCGCTCGTGCAGCCGCAGGAGCCCCGTGTCCACGAACACGCAGGTGAGCTGGTCGCCGATCGCGCGGTGCACGAGTGCGGCCGCCACCGACGAATCCACGCCGCCGGAGAGGCCGCAGATCACCTGGGCGTCGCCCACCTGCGTCCGGATCTTCGCGACCTCCTCCTCGATGAACGCGCCCGGCGTCCAGCTCGGCGTGGCCCCGCAGACGTCGAACAGGAAGTTGGCGAGCAGCTCGCCGCCGCGCGGGGTGTGCGCGACTTCGGGGTGGAACTGCACCCCGTAGATGGGCCGGGACTCGTGCTCGAACGCCGACACCGGATTTCCCGACCCGGCGGCGATGATGCGGAACCCGGGCGGTGCCTGCTCCACGTGGTCGCCATGGCTCATCCAGACCGTGATCGGCTCCTCATGCGAGAAGCCGCGGAAGAGCGGGCTCTCGCCCGTCGGCTGGATGGCGTCGCGGCCGTACTGCCGCTGGCCGCCGCGCAGCACCTCGCCGCCGAACTGCCGTGCGATGAGCTGCATGCCGTAACAGACGCCCAGCACGGGCGCGACGTCGAACACCGCGGGATCGGCCGTCGGTGCCCCCGGTGCGTACACGGAGTTGGGTCCCCCGCTCAGGATGATGCCGGTCGGCTTCCAGTCGCGGATCCACTGCACCGTTCGCGTCGGCGGGTGGATCTCCGAGTAGACTCGCGCTTCGCGGACGCGTCGCGCGATGAGCTGCGTGTACTGTGAACCGTAGTCGATGATGAGGATGCGGCTCGCAGCGGTCATGTGGTCCAGTGCGCGGGATCGAGCGAGAGAAATTCCACCCGACGCGAGTCGAGGTCGAGGATGGCCGCCTTCGGCGTTCCGTGGAGCCAGCCGCAGCACTCGCCCGGGTTCACGATCAGCGTGTCGCCACGCGTCTTCATTTCCTGCTGGTGCGTGAAGCCATGGATCACCACGCCGTGCGCCTCGATGCTGCGCGGCTGCACGTCGGCGAGGTCGTGCACCAGCATGATCCGCTGGCCGCCGAGCTCGAACGAGTGCGGTCCCTCGAACAGCTCCGCGCCGAAGCCGGCCGTCGCCTTGGCGAGCAGCCCCTGCGTATCGCCGTCGTTGCGGCCGAACACGCCGGCGAGCGTCATGCTCGCGTCCCTGATCGGGTTCAGGGCGAACGGGGCGCAGTAGTCGCCGGCGTGGAGCAGCATCGACACGCCAGCCTCCTGCATCAGTCTCACGAACTCGGCGATCGCCGGCAGCCGATCATGGCTGTCCGCCATCAGTCCCACTCGCATCAGCCCTGCCTCCATTCCGGGTCGTCCTGCTCGAGACGGACGAGATCCTCGTACCGTTCCCGCGCCGTCACGACGGCGTACCGGTCGGCGTCGACCAGCACTTCCGCGCCACGTGGCCTCGTGTTGTAGTTGGACGCCATCACGTAGCCGTAGGCGCCAACGTCGTACACCGCGAGGAGATCGCCGGCATTGGCCTGTGACATCTCGCGTCCCAGCGCCAGGAAATCCCCGCTCTCGCAGACCGGGCCCACCACGTCGGCGGTCATGCGGCCCGCCGACGCCCGTACCGGCTCGATGCGGTGATAGGCATCGTAGTGCGAGGGACGGATGAGCTCCGTCATCCCGGCATCGGTGATGAGGAAGTCGCGTCCGCCGCTGTGCTTGCGATAGAGCACCCGCGTGAGGAGCACGCCGGCGTTGCCCACGATGAAGCGACCCGGTTCCATGAGCAGCGTCAGGCCCGTCGCGCGCACGCGCGGCACGAGGGAGGCCGCGAAGCGCACCAGGTCGGGCGACTGCTCGTCGTCGTAGGCGACGCCGAGTCCACCGCCGATGTCCAGGTACCGGATGCTGTCCACCCCGGCCGTACGCAGCGCCGCGAGCAGCCCGGCCAGGCGATCCACGCCGTCGAGGTACGGATCGAGGCGGAAGATCTGCGAGCCGATGTGCATGTCGAGCCCGACGAGCCGCGTGTTCGGGAGCGAGGATGCGACCTGCGCCACGGCCAGCACTTCGTCGAACGGGATGCCGAACTTCGCTCCCTTCTCGCCCGTCTTGATGTAGCGGTGCGAGCTGTCCACTGCGACCTCGGGATTCACGCGCAGGCCCACCGGCGCCACCACGCCGAGCTCGCCCGCGATGCGGTCGAGCAGCCGCACCTCGTCGCCGGACTCCACGTTGATGAGCATCACGCCGGCCTGCAGCGCCTCGCGCAGCTCGCGCTCGGTCTTCCCCACCCCGCCGAAGATGATCTCCGCCGGCGCGAAGCCGGCACGACGTGCGCGGAACAGCTCGCCCCCGGACACGACGTCCGCGCCGGCGCCGAGCTGTCGCAGCAGGCGGAGAATCGCGGCGTTCGAGTTGGCCTTCAGCGTGTAGTGGATGCGGTGCGGCAGGCCGGCGACGGCGCTGTCGAGCCGCTCGAAGCGGTCGCGCACCGTGCCCGCGCTGTAGACGTACGTCGGCGTGCCCACCTCGGCCGCGATGCGGTCCAGCGGCACGCCATCGCAGGCGAGCACGCCGTCGAGGCGGGTGAAGCCGGAGGTCAGTACGCCTTCGCCCACAGCGCCTCGACGGTGGCGGCCCGCCCGCACTTCAGGCACACGGTCGGCCTGGTGGCCGACTGGAATTCCTCGTCCGGGAGGCAGCGGATCGTCGCCTTCGTCTCTTCCTTGATCTGCGCCTCGCACGCCGGGTCGCCGCACCAGCCGGCGTACACGAACGCGCCCTCGCCGTCCATGATCTGGCGGAAGCGATCGTAGCTGATCCGTTCGCGCACGCTGTTCGCCTCGCGGCGATCGAGGGCCGCCGCGAGCATGTCACGCTGGATCGTCGAGAGCAGCTCGCTCACCTCCTCACCCAGGATGTCGAGCGACACGGGACGCTTCTCGCGCGTGTCGCGGCGGACGAGCACGCCCTGGTTCGCCGCGAGGTCGCGCGGGCCGATCTCGAGCCGGAGGGGCACGCCGCGCAGCTCCCACTCGTAGTACTTCGCGCCGGGCTTCATCCCGTCGCGGGCGTCCACGTGGATGCGCAGCCGCGCCGGGTCGCGCCGTTCCCAGGCCCCGAGCGCGGCCATGATCCGGTGCGCCGCCTCGAGCACCTTCGAGCGCTCCTCGTCCGTGCGGTAGATGGGCACGATCACCAGCTCGATCGGCGCGAGCAGCGGCGGCACCTTGAGGCCGTTGTCGTCGCCGTGCGTCATCACGAGCCCGCCCACCATGCGCGTGGACGTGCCCCAGCTCGTGTTCCATGCGTACTCGGTGCCGCCGCTCTCCGCCTGGAAGGTGAGGTCGAACGCCTTCGCGAAGTTCTGGCCGAGGTTGTGCGACGTGCCCGCCTGCAGCGCCTTGTTGTCCTGCATCATCGCCTCGCAGGAGTACGTGCGCAGGGCGCCGGCGAACTTCTCGGCGTCCGTCTTCTGCCCCGTGACGACGGGCATCGCGATGTAGCTCTCCATGAAGTCGCGGTACACGCCGAGCATGCGCCGCGTCTCCTCCTGCGCCTCGTCGTGCGTCGCGTGCGCCGTGTGCCCCTCCTGCCAGAGGAACTCCGTCGTGCGCAGGAAGAGGCGCGTGCGCATCTCCCAGCGCACCACGTTCGCCCACTGGTTCATCAGGATCGGCAGGTCACGGTAGCTCTGCACCCACTTGGCGAACATCGAATAGATGATCGTCTCGGAGGTGGGACGCACGACGAGCGGCTCGTCGAGCTTCTTGCCGCCGCCATGGGTGACCACGGCCGCCTCGGGCGCGAAGCCCTCGACGTGCTCGGCCTCCTTGTGCAGGAACGACTCCGGGATGAACAGCGGGAAGTACGCGTTCTGGTGGCCGGTCGCCTTGAACATGTCGTCCAGCGCCCGCTGCATGCGCTCCCAGATCCCGTAGCCGTTCGGCCGGATCACCATGCACCCGCGCACCGGCGAGTAGTCCGCCAGCTCGCTTCGCAGCACCACCTCGTTGTACCACGCGCTGAAGTCTTCCGCGCGAGGGGTCAGCTTCTTGTCATCAGCCATTCGTGCCGTCGTTCGTGAGTGTGACGAATTCCTTCGCGCCGCTCGCCTGCGCGGCCTTCTTCTGCTTGGACAGCGACTGCGGGCGCAGCGCATACTCCACCGACTGCCCCTCGCCGCGGCGGCGCGCGGCCTCGCGCATGATGCTCGGGAGCGGCACCGACTCGTCGCCCGCGAGCCACACGTCCGCGCTTCCTGGCGTCACGTCCATCAGGCCGCGCGCCCGCAGCAGCTCGCCGAGGACCACGTCCCCCATGCCGAAGCCGAGCGCCGGCATGTCCGCGCCGCCGAGCGACTCGAGCAGCGCGTCGTAGCGCCCACCGCCGCAGATCGCGCGGAACTCGCCCGAGCGGTCGAACAGCTCGAAGACGATGCCCGTGTAGTACGCGAGGCCGCGCACGATGGACAGGTCGAGCCGCAGCCAGCGGTCGTCGCCACCGAGCAGCGCCGGCACGTACTGCAGGAACCTGCCGAACTCGTCGACCACCGGCGCCGCCTGGCCATTCCCGATGGCGTCGCGCAGCTGCGCGAAGGTCACGTCGGCGATGGTGACGATGCGCGCTGCCGCCTCGCCCGTCACGCCGAGGGCAGCGAGCTTCTCCGTCGAGATCGCGACCGGAGTGCGTTCGAGCTTGTCGATCACGCCGTACACGGCCGGGATCGCGTCGCCGCTCACGCCGAGGCTCCGCAGGTAGGCCTGCAGCAGGCGCCGATCGGACACGCGCACGACGACGTCCGTGTATGTCAACCCGAAGGCGCGCATCATGTCCACCGCGCACGCCACCAGCTCCGCGTCCGCCGTCACCTCGGCGGCGCCGAAGATGTCCACGTTGAGCTGATAGTGCTCGCGCAGCCGGCCCTTCTGCTGGCGCTCATAGCGGAAGAGCTGCGGCATGGAGAACCAGCGCACCGGCTTGCGCAGCGCATTCGCGCGCGCCGCGACCATGCGCGCCACGGTGGGTGTCATCTCCGGGCGCAATGCGACCGCGCGCTCTCCCTTGTCGGTGAAGTTGTAGAGCTGGCCGACGATCTCCGCACCGCTCTTGCGCGTGTAGAGCTCGAGCGGCTCCAGTGGCGGCCCGTCGTACTCGACGAACGCGTACCGCCGCGCGACATCGCGCCAGGTGCGCATGATGTACGCGCGCTCGGCAAGCTCCTGGGGATAGAAGTCGCGGAAGCCGGGGAGAGCGCCTTTGAACATCCCGTAAAGCTAGCCGGTGAACGGAGATACCTGCAACCGCGCCATCGCGTCGCCGACGGTGTGGAACGAGCCGGTGACCAGCACCGTTCCCGCGCCGCGCTCCGCCGCGTCGAGCGCCCGGTCGAAGTCGGGTTCGGCGTCAGCGGGCAGGCCCATCGTGCGCGCGTGCTGTACTGCGTCGTCGAGCGACCACGCCCGGCTCGCCGGCGCCGTCGGCGCGTTGGTCAGGACGAATCGTGACACCACCGGCGCCAGCGCCTCCAGCATCGCGCGCCAGTCCTTGTCGCCGAGCACGCAGAGCAGCGCGACGACGGGACGCTCGTGCTCCACGACGCGGAGGCTGGCCCCGAGGGTGCGGGCTCCTTCCGCGTTGTGCGCCACGTCGAAGATCCAGTGTCCGACCCGCTGGAAGCGGCCCGGAAGGCGGATTCGCGGCGCCGCTGCCACTCCCTCCGCCAGGGAGACGGCGAACGGCGGACCTGCCGCGTCGAGCAGGGCAATGGTGAAGGCGAAGTTCGTCGCCTGGTGCTTCCCGACGAGCGGGGTTTCCACCACGCGGTCGTCGCCGAGCGCGCAAAGTCGGAAGCGCGTGCCCTGCGGGGTGACGGCCAGCTCGGAGACTTCACTTTCCTCGACGACCACGCGCACGGGCACGGCCCCCACCGCTCGTGCATCCCGCGCGAGGTAGCCGCGCACGACCGGGTCCGGCTCGCCGATCACCGCCGGTCGTCCCGCCTTGAAGATGCCTGCCTTCTCGCCGGCGATCGCCTCGAGCGTGTGACCGAGGTACTCCATGTGATCGAAGCCGATCGAGGTCACCCCCGCGGCAACCGGGTCCACGACGTTCGTGGAATCGAGACGCCCGCCCAGCCCGGTCTCCACCAGGGCGACGTCCACGGCCGCTCGGGCGAAGTGCGCGAAGGCGAGAGCCGTCGTCGCCTCGAAGAACGAGGCCCCGAGGCGCTCCACCGTCGGCGTCCACTGCTCCACGAACGCGACGACTTCCTCGCTCGAGATCGGCACGCCGTCCACGACGATCCGTTCGCGAAAGTCCACGAGGTGTGGCGACGTGTAGCGTCCGACGCGCAGGCCTCGCGCGCGCAGCAGTGCATCCGCGGTCGCCACGGAGCTTCCCTTCCCGTTGGTCCCGGCGAGGTGGATGACGGGATAGGCCCGGTGTGGCTCGCCCAGCGCCGCAAGCAGCGCCCGCGTTCGCTCGAGGCCGAACCTGACGCTTCCGGTCGTGCGCGCGAACAGGTACTCGAGCGCCGACGAATAGCCTGTCAGGGTGACGCCCACCCGGTGGCGGCGGGTCGACCGCTCATGTGCCGCAGCAGCTGCCCGACGGTGTGCTTGAGCTCCCGACGATGCACCACCTGGTCCACCATGCCATGGTCGAGCAGGAACTCCGCGGTCTGGAA
>DASURL010000170.1:0-12920 GCA_036280075.1 Gemmatimonadaceae bacterium
GCCCCCATCCTCGCCTGACGCAGTCCGGCGCCGATCTGCATCAGGCAGCCGGGATTCCCCGTGACGACGAGCGGCGCCTTCGTCGCCGCGATGTTGGCGAGCTTCGGGGCGAGGACGCGGTCGCTCACGTCCGGCTCGATCAGGTTGTAGATCCCTGCGCTGCCGCAGCAGTGCTCGCTCCCCTCCAGCGGCAGGCGCGTCAACCCGGGCACCGCGCCAAGCACCGCCAGCGGTGCGCTCACCACGCGCTGCGCATGGAGCAGGTGGCAGGGCGCATCGTATGTCACCGTGACTGGCAGCTCGCCACCGGGTTTCGGGCCTGCGTCCGCGAGCAGCTCGCTCACGTCGCGCACCTTCGCCGACATCGACTCGGCGCGCGCATGCCAGGCCGGGTCGTCCACGAGGAGCGCACCGTACTCCTTCATCATCGCGCCACATCCGGCCGCGTTCGTCACGATGTATTCGGCCCCGCTCTTCTCGAACGCCGCCACGTTGGCGCGCGCCAGCTTGCGTGCCGTGTCGTCGTCGCCGGCATGCGCGTGCAGCGCGCCGCAGCATCGCTGGCCCGGTGCCTCCACCATCCGGTAGCCGTTCACCGCAAGCGTGCGCTCGGTGGCGCGGTTCGTCTCCGTGTACAACCCCTCCATCACGCAGCCGGTGAGGAGCGCCGCCGAGCCGTGTGCGCCATCTCCCGTCGGCTGGTACTTCCTCCGCTTGAGCGGCGACCGCGTGGACTCGAGCATCGCCATCGCGAAGCCGAGGCGACCCGGAAGACGGGAGAGCAGCCAGGAGAGCCGCGTCGTGCGCGCGATGCGGCCGCCGAGCATCGCCAGCGTCGTCAGGGTGCGCCGCGCGAAGACGAACAGGATCAGGCGGGCGATCGGCGGATTGGGCTTCACGTCGGTGAGCGTCGCCCGGGTCGCCTCCAGCAGGTGCCCGTACGGCACGCCGGACGGACACGCCGTCTCGCATGCACGGCAGCCGAGGCACTGGTCGATGTGCGTGCGGACGTCGGCGTCGTCCACCGCGAGCGTGCCTTCCACCACCGACTTCATGAGCACGATGCGCCCACGCGGGCTGTCGTTCTCGTCCTCGAGGGTCAGGTACGTGGGACAGGCAGGAAGGCAGAAGCCGCAGTGGATGCACGCGTCGATCCCCTCACGCGCCCTGGCGAGCGGCGTGCCGGGAATGACGCAGTTATCGGAAGATGGAGACGGCGTGTGGCTCAACCGAGCTCTCCGAAGATGCCGGGATTCAGGATGTGATCGGGATCGAACGCCGCGCGGATGCCGCGCGAGAGATCGTCCGTCGTTGCCGCGGGAATGAACGACGCCCAGAGCGGCGCCGGCAGGCGTTCGACAAGCAGGTTCGCGTCCACACGAAGCGCACCGATGATACCCCGCAGGCGCGCGAATGCCTCGTCGCCGTCGTCAGCGGGTATGACGCAGCGGATGACGCCGCGCGTCGGCGTGGCGTGTGCCTCGCCCCCCACCCGCTCGAGCATCGTCGTCACCCGCTCCCACAGCGGCGCGAGGCGCGACGGACGCGTGCTGAGTCGCACCACGGAGCGGCCGGCCACGTCGCGGGCGGACAGCCGTGGCCACACGTCGCCCTCCACGCGGCGCACCTCGCCGAGCGTGGCCACCGACTCCAGCGTCGCCCGCACGAGTGACTCGTTTCCCCCGACGCGCACCAGCAGCGTGCCCGCATCGCCGATACCGAGCGCGCGCGCGACCGACGGGGACAGCAGCTCGGCCGCGTACGGTGTGTACTCGCTGGCATTCATCCATTCCCAGGCGGCTGCGGCCGATGCCGGGACTGCGACCGTGGCCTCCGCTTCCGGCAGCGCGCGGAGCCGCACCGACACCTCGGTGATCGCGCCGAGCGTGCCCCATGCCCCGGTCATGAGCCGCGTCAGGTCGAACCCCGCCACGTTCTTCACCACGCGGCCGCCGGCACGGATCACCTCGCCGAGTCCGGTGACGACCTCCACGCCGAGCACCTGCTCGCGCGGCGTGCCGAACGCAGACGCGAGCGGACCAGCGGACGCCGTGGCGATCGTCGCGCCGATGGTGCCATCCATGCCGCCGGCCGGGTCGAGAGGGAGCCATTGTCCCTCGGGCCGCACCAGCCGGTCGATGTCGCGAAGGGTGGCGGTCGCACGCACCGTGAGCGTCAGGTCGCCGGGCTCGTAATGCACCACGTCCGGGCTCACCAGCGACCGGAGGTCCAGCGTACGCTCGGCGCGCACCGGGCGGCCGGCGTCGAGCCACCGGCCGGCGCCCACGATGCGAACTGGGGCCCGCTCGGCGCGCGCGCGCTGCACCTCTTCCGCGACCGCGGTGGCATGCGCGAGCACCGGGGCCTCGCTCGTCGTCACTGCGGCACCCGCGTGGATGGCGCGGCGTGCCACTCCCGGCAGGCGTGCACCGGCACCACCTTGCCCGGGTTCGCGCGGCGCTGTGGATCGAACACCTCGCGCAGCGCGCACATGGCCGCCAGCGTGGGCGCGGTGAACAGCGCGTCCATGTACGGCATCTTGTCGAGCCCCACGCCGTGCTCGCCGGTGATCGTGCCGCCGGCGGCGATGCAGGCGTGCATCACCTCCGACATCGCCGCGTGCACCCGCGCTGCTTCTGCCTCGCTCTGCGGATCGTAGCCGATATTCGGGTGCAGGTTGCCGTCGCCGGCGTGGAACACGTTGCAGATGTGCACGTCGTGCCGGTCGGCGATGCGATGGATCTCGTCCAGCAGCTCGGGAAGCCTGGTACGCGGCACCACGGCGTCCTGCACCACGAGCGCCGGCGAGATGCGGCCCATCGCGCCGAACGCCTTCTTGCGCCCCTGCCAGAGTCGCGCGCGCTCCTCCGGATCCGCGGCCGTGTGCACGCCACGCGCACCGGCGGCGCGGCAGAACCCGGCCACGCGCTCCACGTCGTCGTCGAGCCCGGCAGCGGCGCCATCCAGCTCGATCAGCAGCACCGCCGCCGCGTCGGTGGGGTAGCCGGCCGCGTAGATGGACGACTCCACCACCTGCACGGCCGCGGCGTCCATCATCTCCATCGCCGCGGGAACGATCCCCGCCGCGATCACCGACGACACCGCGTGGGCCGCGGCATCCACGGACGTGAAGTCGGCGAGCAGGGTGCGCACCGCCTGCGGGTTCCTCGTCAGCTTCACCGTCACGTCGAGCGCCACGCCGAAGCATCCCTCGGACCCGATGAACGCGCCGAGCAGGTCGTAGCCGTCGGTCTCGCCATCGGGATTGCCGAGCTGCACGATCTCGCCGCCCGGAAGGAGCGCGGTGATGGCGAGCACGTGGTTCAGCGTGACGCCGTACTTGAGGCAGTGCGGTCCTCCCGCATTCTCGGCGATGTTGCCACCGATGGTGCACGCGGTCTGGCTGGACGGGTCGGGGGCGTAGTGCAGGCCGAACGCCGCCGCCGCGCGGCCGAGCGACGAGTTCACGACGCCGGGCTCGACGACGGCACGGGCGTCGCCCGCGTCGATCGAGAGGATCCCCTTGAGGCGATGCAGGCCGAGCAGCACGACGTCTTCCGCCAGCGCGCCTCCCGAGAGGCCGGTGCCGGCCCCGCGCGGCACGAAGGGCACGTTGCGCTCGGCCAGCAGCCGGACGACGGCAATCACTTCGTCGCGCGTGCCCGGAAAGACGGCGATGGCGGGGCGCTTCTGGTAGCCGGGGAGGCCGTCGGATTCGTAGGTGCGCAGCTCGCCGGCGCGCACCAGGACCCGCCGCTCGCCCACGACGGCGCGCAGCGGCCCGACCAGCTCGTTCATGACGGAGGCGGACACACTACGGAAAGTGCACCGCTGCACAGCTCATAATCCAGTGGCGTACGGAGCAGCACGACCTCACCGTCGACGGCCACCCACCCCTCTCCCTTCATCGTGATGCGAAGGCGGTCCGTGATGATGTCGTCGAAGTGGCCGGTACGTGACACGGCATCGAGCCCGCGCAGGATGGCCGTGGCGCCGATCAGCACGAGGCGCAGACGCGAGCGCCCCTTCACGATCATCACGTGCAGCCCGGAGCGACCGTCCGGAACGCGCTTGCCGAGCACGGGGAACTGCAGCTCCCGCTCGCCCACGCCGATGAACACGAGCGGGGTGCGGAAGATCCGCGCGCGCCCGTCCACCTCGATCTCGACGCCCATCCGGCGCACGCTCGTCATCATGCGCACGCCGGCCAGCAGCGACGCGAAGCTGTAGCCGAGATGCCGCTCGAGGCGCTCGCGCGTACGCACGTAGCGCACGTAGCCCCCCACGCTGCTCGTATTGAGGAAGACGCGGCCATTCACCACGCCGACGTCGACCTTCCGCGTCTGGGGGCGTACCGCGAGCTCCACCGCCTCGGCGGCCACCGTGCTGATGCCGAGGTCCCGCGCGAAGTGGTTGAGGGTCCCGCCGGGAAGGATGGCGAGCTCGGTCTCCGAGCCGAGGAGCGCGGAGGCCGCCGTGGCGATCGTGCCGTCGCCCCCGGCGACGAGGATGCGCTTCGCGCCCCCCCGAACGAGCTCCTGCACCGTACGGGAGATCTCCGCCGGCGCCACCTCGTGCACGTCGAACGCGCCGCTGGCGTCGAGCGCCTCGCGCGCTGCCGCGGCGGTCCCCGCGGCGTGGTTGACGATGGCCGGCAGTCGTGTCGCGTCAGCCAATGGCGCCGAGCCGCGGTGCATGTTCCGGAAGCGCCACGGTCGCCTTGCGATCGAGCTTGCCCCACCCGACCAGCCGCCCGCTCAGGGCCGCAGCGAAGGAGCGCACCACCACCCAGTACATCACCTGCCGATACGCGAAACGCTGGATGAAGATCAGCCAGGTGAGCTGCTTCTCCTCGTCGGGCTCCATGAGGAAGGCGAGCATCGCCGCCACCCAGTCCACGAGCAGGAAGATGGCGTAGTAGGTGAGCACCTCCTCGAGGTTCACGAGCCCGTACGCGAGACGCCCGTCCACGCTGTGCGCCATGGCGTTGAGCCAGACGGAGAAGATGCTCAGCAGGAACATGAGGTCGGCCACGGGCGAGATCGCGGGGAGCAGGAGCTGGAAGAGGAAGACATTGGGCAGCGCGATGAAGCCGAGTGAACCGTACCTGCGCCGGAAGAAGGCGTCACGATGCTTCCATGCACACTGCAGCGTGCCGAACGACCAGCGGAAGCGCTGCTTCGCCAGGCCGCGGAGGGTATCGGGCGCTTCAGTATATGCGACGGCAGCATCCGCATAAGCTACCGACCAGCCCGCGCGACGCATCGCCAGGGTGAGATCCTGATCCTCGGCCAGCGTGTCTTCCCGGAAGCCGCCCACCTCGAGCACGGCCGAGCGGCGCCATGCGCCCACCGCACCCGGCACCACGGTGATGCAGTCGAGCAGGGAGAAGGCGCGGCGGTCGAGGTTCTGGCTCGTCACGTACTCCAGCGCCTGCCACCGGGTGACGAGGTTGATCCGGTTGCCCACCTTCGCATTGCCGGCGACGGCGGCCACCGAGGGATCGGCGAGCGGCTGCACGAGCTCGGCCACGGTGTCCTCGTCGAAGATCGTGTCGGCGTCGAGGCCGATCACCACCTCGTGCTTCGCGAGGCCGATGCCGTGGTTGAGCGCGCTCGCCTTGCCGCCGTTCGGCTTCCGGTACACGCTCACGCGCCGGTCATCGACGTACGCCGCCTCGCACGCGGCCGCCGTGCCGTCGGCGGAGCCGTCGTCCACGACGATGACTTCCAGCTCTCCCGCATACCGCTGCGCGAGGAGGGAGGCCACGGTGCGCACGATCACCTTCTCCTCGTTGTACGCCGGCACGACCACGCTGACTCCAGGGGTGAACGACACCGGCGCGCTGCGATCCTGGTGGCCCTTCAGTCGCTGCACGAGAGCGAGCATGCCGATGATCACCAGCCGCGCGATGCCGAGCGCGACGGCGATGCTGAAGACCCAGAACAGCGTCGTCTCGCCGGTGCCGAGCATGAGGAAGCCCGCCTTGCGCACGAGGCGGGTCGCCTCGCTGGCCGGCGGAAGCTGGGGCATCGCGTCGTCGCGCGTGATGCCGGCGAGGTCGCTCACGAGCACGATCGTGTCGCCGCGCGCACGGAGCGAGTCGATGAGCGGCCCGAGCGCGGCCACCGTCTGCGAGCGATCGCCGCCGGCGTCGTGCAGCAGGATCACGTTGCGCGCCGAATCCTGGGTGGTGGCGTTGATGGAGTTCGGCTCGGCACGGCGCTCGAGCACCAGCCGGACGATCGAGTCGGCGGGAATGCCCTTCCAGTCGTCGCCGTCCACGTGGAGGCCGATCGTCCAGTAGTGCCGCTTCGATGCGATGCCCACCGGCACCAGCTCGGCGGCCGTCGTCGGTTCGGCGTCACCGAAGTACGGCGGGCGGAAGAACGCGGTGCGGCGGTTGATGTCGGCCTCGAGCAGCGAGGTCGTCGCGTCCAGCTCGATGCGGTCGCGGCGCTCTCCCTCGAGCGCCATGTTGGGGTGCGTGTAGGTGTGATTGCCGATCTCGTGCCCCTCGGCGAACTCGCGCTCCACGAGGCCGAGGTGCGTGTCCACGTTCTGGCCGACGACGAAGAAGGTGGCCTTCACCCCGCGCGAGCGGAGGGTGTCGAGGATCAGCGGCGTCCAGCGCGCGTCGGGACCGTCGTCGAAGGTGAGGGCCACCCGGTGCGCATTGCGCGGCTGTCCCCCGGTGCGCGTCAGGACATAGGGAATGGGCGCCTGCACCAGTGTCTGGCCGGTGATGAAGCCGGTGAGCGGATCGACGCGAACGTTGCGCGCGCCCTCGTTCGGGTAGTAGGTGAGCTGCAGGATCTCGCCCGTGCCGTCGAACTCGGCGTCGTAGCCCGGCGGCATGCGGCGCAGGCTGTCGGGGGAGAGCAGCGACCCGTCCGCCGTGATCACGTTCCAGAGCGACGGATCCTCGCCACCCAGGTGCCAGAGCGCATGGCCCGCCACGCCGAGCGCGCGGCCGACGCGGATCTCGTTGTAGGCGGTGGTGGCGTCGAGATACCAGAGCAGGTGATCGGTGGAATCGGCATCCGACCACGTCATGTACGGGTTCAGGGAGACGGGATCGAAGTGCGGGCGCGGCTGGCCGGGACCGCGCGCGGCGCGCATCGTCTCCTGGAAGTCGAAGTTCTCGGCGCGGTGCACGTTCACCGCCTCGGCGTCGTTCCAGTCGTAGCCGTAGGCGCCGATCATCAGGACGAGCTTCGACGGCGGCACGAGGCGCGCGAATCGCTTCGCCTGCGAGACGTAGAAGTGCTGGCTCGCGACCGGGCCTGGATCGCCCTGCGGGTAGTGCTCGTCGAACAGCATCGGGAACAGCTCGTCGTTCACCTGGCCCGCGCGACGGACGTAGGCATCGTCGTCCCCCGCGGCGACCGCCTGGGTGGCAAGCCGGCCGATGCCGTGCATCGAATCGCGAAGCTGTTGGGCGAAGGCCAGCACCTGCGGTTGCGCGCTCGCGTCGAAGCCCTCGAGATCGAGGGTGGTGCCGGCGAGCCCGTACCTGAGAACGGCGTCGTGCAGCTGGCGGACGGCGTTGGCGCGCGCAGCCGGGTTGGCGAGGAAGCGCGACATGACTTTCGCGTCGAAGCGCCCGCCCGCCGAGTCGCCGCCGGCGACGACGAAGTTGCTGAGCATGATGAACAGCGCGGGTCGGGACTCGGCGGGCCGGCTCGCGAGCAGGTCGAGCACCTTGCGATCCACGCGGAGCTGCAGCGAGTCGCCGTTCGCGGGGACGAAGGCCCACTCCCCGATCACCCAGTCCAGCTTGTCGAGGTGCTGGGAGAGCGACGAGAAGGAATTGTCCGCCCAGTTCACGTAGAAGCCGGCGACGATGGCGTCGCGACGTGGTGGCGCGCCGGCCACGTCGAGGGCGGGGACCACGTCCGGACGGCGGGACTTCGTGGTCCCGTAGCGTCGCACGATCGCGGCGAGCTTGCGACGATACGCCGTGCGCAGCCGGTCCACCCGGGTGAACGGGCCCGGCTTGCCCGTGGTCGGTCGCGCGATCGGCTGGTCGTTCGCCGTGGCGAGCGGCAGCTCCGGCGGCACCGGCGGGTTGAGGACGATGGAGCCGACCAGGAAGAGGGCAATGACCGTGGTCGCCACGCCAAGCAGGAGCGCCGCACGACGAATCCGCCGCCAGCGGCGGCCGGTGTGATCGATGAAGACGGGCGAGTGACGGTCGGGCATCGGGATGGGAGAATCGGAGTCTGCCATCCTAAGTACACTCGAAACGCGAAAAAGCGTGATGAACGGATTTCACGGATGAAAACGGGAACGGCCGGATCAAGACGATTGATCCGGCCGTTCCAGCTCAAATCCGATCGATCCGTTCCTGTCGCTTTTCCGGACCGAAAAAGAGGCCTACGCCGCCTGCCAGAAGCCGGCGAGCGCCCGGCCGTCGGGGGATTCGCGAAGCTTCTCGAAGGCGCGCTCGCGGATCTGGCGGATGCGCTCGCGCGTCACGCCCATCAGGGCGCCGATCTTCTCGAGCGTCATCGGCTCGCCGCTCTCGTCGAGGCCGTAATACAGGAAGAGGATCTTCCGCTCGCGCGGCGTGAGGTATTTCCGGAAGACGCGCTCGATGAACTCCTTCATGAGCTGGTAGTCCGTCACGTCCTCGATCTCGGTGCCATCCACGCCGGCGAAGCGCTCGCCAAGGGTAGAGGCCTCACGATCCGATCGGTCGATGGGCGCGTCCAGCGAGACTTCGGTGCTCGACATCTGTCGGGCGGCGCGCACCGACTCGGGGGACTCCTCGAGCAGGCGGGACAGCTCGTTCTCCGTGGGGTCGCGCTTGAGGACCTGGGAGAGAATCGTCTCGGCGCGGGCGAGGCGGATGAGCTGCGAATTCTGGTTGAGCGGGATGCGGACGGAGCGCGTCTGTTCGGCGAGCGCCTTGAGGACCGCCTGCCGGACCCACCACACGGCGTAGGAGATGAACTTCACCCCCTGGTCGGGATCGAACTTCCGCACCGCCTTGAGGAGCCCTTCGTTGCCGATCGCGACCAGCTCCGAGAGGTCGAGTCCGTGTCCCTGGTACTTCTTCACGTAGGAGATCACGAAGCGGAGGTTCGCCGTGACGAGTCGCTCGGCGGCGGCCTCGTCCCCCTTCTGGGCGAGGCGGGCGAGGCGTCGTTCCTCGGCGGCGTCGCTGATCAGGGGGAGCTTCTGGATGTCCTGGAGGTACTGGTCGAACGCGGACGAGGGAGACGAACGGAAATAGCCCCTGGACCTGGTCTCGGTCGCTTGCTCCATACACGCCCCTTGCCTGAGCCGGAAGGAAGTCGAGCAGCGCCACACTCCGGAGCGGCGTCGCCCGCGCGAGTCAGCGGACGGCCACAGTAATGCCGAGGGAAAAAACCGTCAACAGTCAATTTGCCAGAATGTCCGCCATCGCAGATTTGTGAGGCTCGTAACTGCAGTATTGACAGTGACTTGCCGGTCGCTGACCCGGCGTGGTGGAAATCCTGACCGGGCCGGACAGGATGACCGGTCGTCGAGGCCGCTTCGCCCGGGGCAAAATCGTGCAACAGCAAGCGGGGACGACAGTTAGCTGCCGTCCCCGCCGTTGCTGCTGCTGAGCCCGCTCAGACGCGCGGGCCGTCACCCGGCGGCGGTGCCGGCGGGTCCTTCATCTTGGTACGGCTGGTTGCGCTGAGCACCCCGATGCCGATCAGGACGATGACGCCAACCGCGATCCACATGCTCGGCACGTTGAGCAGGTACGCCGCGATCGCCAGCCCGACGATCAGGATGATGAAGCCGATCAGGTAGGTACTGAAGGAGGACATGATTTGCCGTCCGATGAGGTCGGCGAGATATCGGGGCAAGGACGGGACCAGCGGCGCCGCCCCTGCCGTCGAACGGCGCGCGCTAGCTCCTCGGTGCGCTCTCGCTCGGCTTCATCGCCCCACCCAGCCGCCCGGTGAGCAGCGTGTCCGCGCTCGCCCCGCGCGGCTTCGGCACCAGCACCGCCGTTCCCTTCGTGCGCCCGAAGAGACGCGCCTCGCGACAGGTCGGCGTCCAGATGTCGAGGATGTTCCCCTTGATCGCCCCTCCGGTATCGTCCACCAGGAAGCGGCCGTAGTACTCCTTGCCCACATAGACTTCCACGTACCGGCCAAGCGGAAACACCTTCGGGTCGGCGGCGACGATTCCCTGGCGCACGTAGTGATCGCGGCGCGTCAGCCCCTTCAGGCAGTACGCCGTGAGGGCGACGTCCACCGGCTCGCCGAGCCGCGCGGCGCGATGCTCCCCTTTCTTCCCTTCCTTCGCCCGCGCTTCCGGTGGTGCGCCGCGCACGACGACGGGATCGAACGTGATCGTCGCGTACACCACGGTCGGTGCGAGCTCGATCTGACGCACCGGCTCCAGTCCGTCGGCGAAACGCAGCGTGCCGGCGCCGATCGTCACCAGCAGCACCAGCACGAAGGTCGCCGTCGCGTGCTTGCCGAGTCGGCGGCGTGGCAGCTTCGGCGGGCGACCATTGCCGATGAATGGCGCGAGCTCGGGAACCGGCGGCGCTGCCGGGCGCTCGATGACTGGCGTGTACTCGGGCGTGCCGATGCTCACGCGCTCGCCTCGAGCAGGTCCATCACCAGCGCGTCGTCCACCGGCACCGCCCAGTCACGGTCCGCGCCCGCCATGGCGCCGAGGCGCGACGGCAGCGCGTACTCCACCGCACCGGCGCGCGCCTTCTTGTCGAGCTTCGTCGCGGCGAGGACGCGGTCGTCGGCGAGCGATGCCGGCACGCGCGTCGGCAGTCCCGCGCGCGACACGAGCCGCTCGATGGCCTCGGCCGTGCCGTGCTCGGCAATCCGCATGCGTTCGGCGAGCGTCGCCTCCAGGACCATACCGATGCCGATCGCTTCGCCATGGAGCAGCGCGTAGCCGCTCACCTGCTCGACCGCATGGCCGAGGGTGTGCCCGAAGTTGAGGATCTTGCGGCGGCCGCGCTCGTGGGTGTCGCTGGTCACGACCTCTGACTTGATCTGCACGCTCCGGGTCACGCACTCGAGCGTGGCGGCGGGGTCGCCGGCGAGGAGGGCAGGGAGGTCGCTGGCGATGCGCTCGAAGTAACCGGCATCCGCCACTACGCCATGCTTGATCGCCTCGGCGAGGCCGGCACGCCGGTGCGCCTCGGGGAGGGTGCGCAGGGTCTCGACGTCGGCGAGCACGACGGCGGGGGGATGAAAGGCGCCGACGAGGTTCTTGCCGGCGGGTGTGTCCACTCCCGTCTTCCCGCCGATCGACGCGTCGATCATCGCGAGCAGGGAGGTGGGACACTGCACCACGGGCACGCCGCGCATGAACGTCGAGGCGACGAATCCGGCCAGGTCGCCCACCACGCCGCCGCCGAGCGCGATCACGGTGGTGTCACGCCCGCAGCCGGCGTCGAGCAGCTCGTCGGTCAGGCGCCCCCACTCGGCGCGCGTCTTGTGTGTCTCCCCGGCGGGGACCACGTGCCGTGTGGTGCTGCCGATCAGCGCCAGCGACTCGACGAGGGTGTCGGCGTACAGCGGCGCGATGTTGCTGTCGGTGACGACGGCGTAGCGATGCGCCGGCGCCACCTCGGCGATGTGCCCGGTGAAGGCGCGCCGGAGCCCGGCACCGATCAATACGCGGTAGGAGCCCGCGTCGACGACACGCGACCGATCCGGCGATTCGGCGTCGGTCATCCTACCAGGTGACTTCGCCGGTGCCGCCGCGCCGGTTGGCGAGGCGCGCGAGGGTGAAGAGGAGGTCGGAGAGCCGGTTCAGGTAGATGACGGCGAGTGGCGGAAGCTCGACGTCGTGCTGCAGGCGCACCACGTGCCGCTCGGCGCGGCGGCAGACGGTGCGGGCGACGTGGAGCGCCGCGGCCTTGGGCGAGCCGCCGGGAAGGATGAACGAGCGCAGCGGCTCCAGCTCGCCGTCGGCGTCGTCGATGGCGCGCTCCAGGTCGCGGATGCGCGCGTCGTCGATGCGCGCCTTCTCGAGGTGCTGCGCCATCTTCTCGCGGTCCGGCGTGGCGAGCAGGGCGCCGATGGCGAACAGGTCGCGCTGCACGGGCACGAGCACTTCATCGATGCGCGGCAGCGGCTCGACGGCGCGCGCCATGCCGATGAACGCGTTGAGCTCGTCCACATCGCCGTACGCCTCGACGCGCGGATCGTCCTTGGGGACTCGGCCGCCACCGAAGAGCCCGGTAGAGCCGGCGTCGCCGGTCTTCGTATAGATCTTCATCAGGACGGAATATAGGCACAGCTAGTCGGGGCGCGCCGCGTGGAACGCGGCGCTGTCCGGGCGCAGGCCCGTCGCTTCGCGCCGGGCCTGTGCTCTCGGGGCGGCGGCGCGGGGGCGCCGCCTTTCTGCCACGGCGTTGAGGTGGTGCGTTTCACTGGATGGGTGTGCCGTTCGCAGAAAGCGCGCGCAGCGCGCGCCCCGAGAGCATAGGCGAGCACAGCGAGCCCGGCGCCCGGAAAGCGCCGCGTTCCACGCGGCGCGCCCCGACTAGCTGGCACTACATCCAGAACCCCCACCTCCCGCTCACGATCACGTACAGCGACAGCGCCAGGTTCGTCACCCCGTGCGCGATCATCAGGTCGCCGAGCGACCGCGTGCGCCGCATCCACCAGTTGTAGATCACGCCGCACACCAGCCCCACTTCCCAGAACGGCCCATGCTCGGCGGCGAACAGCACCGCTGTCGCCCAGAAGGCGAAGGAGGTGTATTGCCCGAGCGGGATGCGCGAGAAGTTGGTGTCCTGCAGCCAGCGCGGGAGCCAGCCGCGCCAGAACAGCTCCTCCAGCACCGGGATCAGCAGCGCCGCGCGCATCGTCCGCAGCACGAGCATGATCGGCGTGAGCTCGGCGGGCGGGATGGTGGTCTTCACCTGCCCCGTGACCGAGTTCTGGAAGATC
>DASURL010000171.1:0-13483 GCA_036280075.1 Gemmatimonadaceae bacterium
GTCTTCGTGCGGTCGGGACCGGTGTCGGTGATCCACAGCGTGCCATCCGCCCCCCACGCCACGTCGTTCATCACGAGGCCGGGCAGCGCGTGCGTCGCGATCGGTGCACCGGTCCGGCGGTCGAACAGGTGCACCCCGCCCACGTCGGCCACGACGAGGGTGTCGCCGCGAATGGCGAGCCCCTTCGGCGCGTCGAGCACGGCGCCGTTCACCCCGCCGGCGATCCACTTCAGCGTGAGGATCTGCCCGTCCGGCGACACGCGGCTGATGAAGCCGTTGTCGTCGCGCGCCGCCGGGTCGCCGACGATGTTGCTCACGAGGTACACGTCGCTCGCCGCGTCGTAGACGAGGTTTTCCGGCTCGTCGAAGCCGACGCTGGCGATGGTGCGCACCGGCTCCGCGCCCGGCGTGGGCGCACCCGACACCGACCGGTAGCAGCCGAACGCGGATGCCGAACAGGCGGCACAGAGCACGCTGGCCACGACGGTGGCGGCGCGGTGGAGCGAAGGGGTATGGGTCATCGTCATCGCGCTGGAGGAGTGATGGGGAGCGACAGGCCGACGATGAGCGAGGTCGGCCGCGCGTCGGTCTCGAACACGCGCCCCATCGGCACTTCGTCGCCCGCCTTCGGCAGGCCGGTGGCCACGTAGTCGAGGATGGAGAACACCGTCACGCGGTGCAGCCAGGTGGCGGGCGGCGTCCACGCGAAGGCGTGCAGGTGCGCGAGCAGCGCCAGGTCGAGCTTGTGGGTGTACGCGCTCTTGTCGGTCGGGCGCGCCGCCTGGCTGTACAGGTCGCCCACGTTGGCGGCGAGGTCGAACAGTCCGTGCGTCAGGGGCGCAGGCACGACCGCCACCGACGCGCCCATCGTCACGGTCGGCGCGTTCGCCTTCACCGGCTCCCCCAGCTCACTCGCCGTGTAGAGGGTGAACGGATTGCGGCGTTCCGTGGCGTTGGGCAGCCACTGCACGCTGCCGAACAGGCTGAGTCGCGGCACCGGCGTCCGCGCCGACACGGCGAAGATCAGCTCGAAGTTCGACGAGCTCGGCAGGCGCTTCACGGTGCCGTCGGAGAGCGAGCGCACGCGCGGCCCGCCGAAGAGGTGCGACCTGATGACGGCCGGCATCACCGCCACGCTCGGCGCGCAGAGCACGTGACAGGGGCGCGGGCGCGTGTGCCGGGCGGCGCGCCCTCGCGAGGGGCGGCGCATCCCCTGCGCGCCGCACAGCTGTGCGGCGATGCACGGAACGACGACGAATGCGGTCCAGCGAGACGACATGGCGGCTCCATCCGTCGCCACCGTGGGCGTGGCGGCGTGCGGGTGACAGGACTCCGCCCCCGCCGGAGCGGGGCGCGGATGGAGGAGAGTCGTGACCCAGGTCACGATGTATGGATGCCCCATGCATCTGCCGGGCCACGCGACGCGAAAACGGGTGCGCAGCCAGTGGCCTGCGCACCCGTCGGTCCCGTCCGTCACCTGCCGCGAAGCCGCCTCGACGGCGGTCGCCCCCCGCTATTCCACCAGCAGGATCCCGATCGCGCCCTTCTGGCCGTGACCGAAGCTGTGGTTCACGAAGGGAAACTCGCCCGGGATGTCGCAGATGAGCTCGAACACCATCCCGCCGCCGGGCGGCACGGCGAACGTCTGCACGCCACGGATCGACGAGCTGGGCGGCGCGCCGAGGTAGACGGTGTCGAACTGCTCGCCCACCACGTGGAAGGCACACTGGTACTGCGGTCCCGCGCTCACCACCCAGAAGCGAACGCGGTCGCCCACCTTCACCCGGATCGGCTCCTTGATGTACTGGTCCGGCCGCCCGTTGAACACCACGAGGTCCGGCAGCGTGTTCAGCATCTTCTGGAAGTTCGCGGCGTGCGTGTCGCCCGGCCCCTCGTCCAGATACAGCTCGCTGTGCACGAGCACGAACTCCTTCGCCGGTGGCAGCGGCTCGCGCGGCGACACGATGATCGCGCCGTGCATCCCCGCCCCGATGTGCATCAGCACCGGTGCCGTGCCGCAGTGGTACATGAACGCGCCGGCCCACTTCGGCTTGAAGGTGAACGTCACCGACTGTCCCTTCGCCACCGACTTGAAGGCGTGCTTCGGATCGATCTGCGCCGCGTGAAAGTCCATCGAATGCGGGATCACGGCGTCGTTCGTCAGCGTGAACTCCACCGTGTCGCCGACGCGCGTGTGGATCACCGGCCCCGGGAACTGCCCCTCGAACGTCCACGCCGCGAACACCGTGTCGTCGCTGATCCGGATCGGCACCTCCTTCGCGTGGAAGTGGACCTTCTGCGTCCCGCCGGCGGGCAGGGGCGGCAGCTCCGGTGCGTAGCGGTGATAGACGGTGGACGACGCGCCCTGCGTGGCCGAACCGGTGGCCGACGTCGGCGCGCGGTGCTCTCCCTTCAGCAGCGACGAGTCGAGCCGGCTGTCGGAGTTGTGGATGCGCGGCCGCAGCTCCTTCCCCTGGCCGGTATCCGGCACCGTGCCTGCCTTCACGGCGGCGCTGTCACTCGGCACGCTGCCCGGCGAGCATGCCGTGAGCGCCGCGCCCACGCCCGGGATGGCGAGCGTCAGCAGCCCCGCTCGTGAGAGAAAGGTGCGGCGGTCGCTCGGCGAATCGAGCCGCGTGACCAGCTCGGAGAGCAGCGGTGGTTGCTGTTCAGCCATCAGGATCTCCCTGGTTGATGGGGTGCATGCGTCCACGCCGCCGAGTGGCGTGGTCGGGGAGGGGCGCAACGGACGTGCCCGTGACGGATCAGCTCACCGGTGCAGGGCGTCTCCTTCCTCGTGTGGTCGGAAGTAGAGATCCCAGGCCAGCCACAGGTCGCGCGCGAAGGGATAGAACACGATGGGCATGACGACGGCGAGCAGCATGGACGCGCCCCACAGCACGTTGAACGACACGCGCGGCCAGAGCGTCAGCCAGAGCACCGCGGCGATCGCCACTGCCACCAGCTCGGCGAAGACGAGGTTGATGGTGTAGGCACCCATCCAGAAGTCGCTCGACTCGCCGCGCTCGAGCACCTGCCCGCAGGTGGGACAGGCGTGCTTCATCCGGAAGTAGGAATCCCAGATGCCACCGGCCCCGCACCGCGGACAGCGACGACGCAATCCCCGCATCGTCATGACGGCGAAGCTGGCAGGGGGCCTCTGGGTGGACATCGAATCAGGCATCATCGGACGGAAGGTCGGATGGTCTGCAGGTCGGAAGGTCCGAAGGTCGGCGGTCGTTTCAGACCTCCCCACATTCCCACCTTCCGACCTTCCGCCGGTCTAGCTCCTCGCCACCGCGTCCCGCACGCCATAGAACGCACTCGCCAGCCGTCCGATGGACCGGTTGTAGTACAGGATGAGCAGCACGCCGAGCGCGGCGACGACGAGCACCGACGCGTGCAGCCCGCCACCCATGCCGGCCCACGTCAGCCCCACCGCGAGCGCGAGCGCGCAGGCGAGGTGGCCCACCACGGTGTACGCATTGGCCGGCACGAGCTCCATGGGCTGGGCGAAGTTCCGGCGCGCCACGCGCGCGGCCTTGGCGAACAGCGGAAATCCCGCCAGCCCGAGCAGCGCGAACGCCGGCAGCGTGCCGGCAACGACGAACGCCACCAGGATGAGCCCCGCCGCGCCGGCGATGAGCGGGTACCACCTGCTGGCACGCTCGACGCCCAGTCGCACCACGGCGGTGCGCTTCGACACCTCGCCATCGCTCGTGGAATCCTGGAAGCCATTGATGAAGAGGATCAGCGCGACCAGCACCGAGATCGGGATCGACGCCGCGAGCGCCATCAGCGGCACGGAGCCCTGCTGCACGTAGGCGCTGCCGCACACGATGCCCACGCCGAACGCGAGCGCCACGGCGAGCTCGCCGAGTCCGCGGTTCGCCAGCTTGAACGGCGGCCCCGTGTAGACGAAGCCGATGAACAGCCCGGCCAGCCCGAACAGGAGCACGGCCGGCCGGCCGGCGATCGCGAAGTAGAGGCCGATCGCCGTGCTGATCACCCCGAAGCCGAGCATCGCCGTGAGCAACTCGGCGCGCGTCGCCAAACCGCGCTGCATCACGCGCGAGCCGCCGGTGAAGCCGAGGATCGCCGTGCGGTTGCGGTCGTCGGCGCCGCTGAGCTGGTCGTCGAGGTCGTTCTTGATGTTGGTGCAGGCCTGCAGGCAGACGGCGGCGATCACCGTGAGCAGCCCCCACCCCCACTGCACCGCGCCCGTCACGGCGAACGAGGCCGCGACGCCGACCGCGACCGACGCCGCGCTGATCGTGAGCGTCGGCCAGCGCACGATCTCCTTCCACACGCCAAGCCGCCGCTTCAGCAGCGCCATGTCGCTCAGCTGCAGGCCGTCGGTGCCGAAGTCGAGGATCGAGGGCGGCCGGCCGGCGACGATCTCGCCGAACACGCGATGCTTCATGAACCGTGGCGTCACGCGGATGAAGGCCAGCAGGTCGGTCTGTCCCACCGAGTCCAGGTACTGCACGATGGACGACGTGCGCATCGTGGCCAGCTTGGCGCGCTCGCGCTCCGCGGGATCCCTCACCACCTCGGCGCGACCCGTCACCTCCATCTCCCAGCTCGTGTGCTCCTCGCCGGTCGGCGACTCGTGCATGAGCAGCGAGATCTCCGGCCGCGTCGTCACCTCGCGGATCTTGGGATCCGACTTCATGGACGCCAGGTACACGATGGGCCGTGCCGTCTCGTCGTCGGGAAGCCAGGCGCCGGGATGCATCATGCGCACGCGCACCTCTTCACCGGCGTGCGTACCCACGGCAACGCGCTTCGCGTTCAACAACGCCTCACGGATGCGCCGGCGCGATTCGTCGATGTGCGTCGGCTGCGGAGCGGCAGGGGCGGATGCGTGCTCGGTCATGGCGGGATCGTGGTTGGGAGACGAGGGAAAGATAGCGGGATGTCGGGATGGCGGGATGGCGGAAGGGGCGACGGGGAGAAGGAGAGACAGGGAGATGGGGAATACGAAGAGGTCGGGAGGTCAGCTCTTCCTGACCTCCCGACCTCCCGACCTCCCGACCTCCCGACCTCCTGTCCTTAGAAGGCCACCACTCCCTCGATCATCACGCCCTTGAACTTGCCACCGCTGCGGATGTCGGTCGTCGGGAAGTCGTTGTACGTCTGGTTCACGTACTCCATCTTCGCCAGCACGTTCGGCGTGACGTACCAGCCGCCGCCGAGCTGGGTGCGGTCCACGGAGATGTCGTTGGCGATGCCCGGCAGCCGGCCGGAGACCGTGTTGTAGCGGCCACCGACGTAGAGCTGGTCGTTGGCGAAGCGATACAGCAGGTCGCCCGCGTACTGCCGCAGCGTGCGGCGCTGCAGCTCGGCGGCGCCGGCGCCCGTCATCGTCTCGGCGTTGCCGAAGAACTCCACGCCGCGGTACTTGATGAAGGGGTTCACGACGAACGCCGTGACCATGTTGCCCATCTTGCTCTGGATCGCGCCGGACCAGGCGTTGTCCTTCTCGGTCGACGCGGTGTTCTCGAGCACGTCGTAGTAGCGGGAGCCGGCACGATCACCGCTCGTCAGCGTGTTGTTCACCGAGCGATCGGTCTTGTACATCGAGCCGGTGAGGCGGACACGGAGGTTCTCGGTCGGCTTCTTGTCGAAGCCCAGCTTGGCCAGGTAGCTCGGGCCGCGCTTGCCCGGGGCCGTGATCTGTCCACGCACCTCGCCACCGGTGATGCCGGCCATCGCCATGTAGCCGTTCGCCCGCAGGTATGCCTCGGCGCCGATCTCCGTCGTGAAGTCATCGATGATGTAGTTGCCGACGAACGGGTTGTAGATCGCCTGCCCGTTGTCGCTGCGCCGGTAGTGCGCGTCACCGTAGTTGATCTCGAAGTGACCGACCTTCAGCGTCGTGTACTTCATGATCTGGTCGAGCAGCGCGTTGTCGATCGGCGACCCGTCGATCAGGAAGTAGCCGTCCTTCACCCACGACTCCTGGTGGTGCCGTGCCGAGAGGTAGCTCTCGAGGGCCACCCGGATGCCGCGCGCGAGCTGCACGTTCAGGTACAGGTTGGCGACGGCATTGTTGAAGCCCTGGCCGATGGGGATCAGCTTGTTCTGGTCCGTGCCGTTCACGAGCTTGGGCGCGGCGGTGTTCTGGTGCGTCAGGTTCTGGTACTGCTGGGTGAACGCCCCGCCCCAGTTCAGCTTGAACCCTTCGAACGGCACCGTCTCCTCCTTCGGCGACTCGAAGACGTTCAGGCCGCGCTGGTCGGGCGCGCGCATGTGCTGGATCTCGATCGGCGGAGCTGCGATGCGCATCGGCTTGGCAATCGGCTTCGCCGGGATGCTATCGGTGACTGCCGTGTCTGCGCCCTTCGCCGAGGCGACCTGCACCGTCTGTGCGGCGGCCGGAACGGCGCCGGCAAGCGTTGCAATGAGGAACAGCCGTGTGGACAACATGGTTCGGTCTCCGGTTGGGGAATGCCGTGAGTTGCGCCGTACAGATCAGCTCTTGAGGAGCAGGTCGAACTTCACCGTCACCTGGTCGCGCACCTTGATGCGCCCGAACATCAGCGACGGCGCCTTGAGGTCGTAGTCGGACATCGCCAGCGGGTACGAACCGGTCACGTGCAGCGCGCCGGACTCCATCACGCCGGTCGCCGGCACGGTGATCGTCTTCGTCTTGCCGCCCAGCGACAGGGTGCCGGTGAGATTGCCCGCCACGCCGTTCGCTTCCTTCGTCATGTCGTAGCTCGTCACGCGGAAGGCGATCGTCGGCGCCTCGCTGGCCTTGATGGCCTTGCGCATGTGCTCGTTCATCGTGCCGTTGCCGCAGTCCAGCTTCTCGCTCGGCACGACCACGTTCACCGATTCCACCGCCTTCTCGCCGGTCATCAGCCGCGCGACGGCGTTCGAGCCGCTCGCTTCCACCGTCGCCTTCACCTCGCTCGCCTGGCAGCTGAAGCTCCGGATGGAGGAGGTGCCTTCGACCCACAGCTTGCTCGTCGGCTGCAGCGCGAGCTGCTCGGTGTAGAGCGTCCACGCACCCGTCGACGCGACGAGGCCGGCGGCGAACAGCGCGAGGAGGGAGGTCCTTCCCGCGACCCGGCGACCAATCCGATCGATGTTTCTCATTTGAGGTCTCCCGCGTTTCGAACGCGGTCATCGCGCTCGACGCGGGTATAGTCGCCTTTCCGGGGGACCGCGGATGTCGGGTGTTCCGTGGAAAGTTTCCTCTCGCCGGCGTACAGGAAGGCGAGGGATTTTCCCGACAGGGAGTTCGGCTACTGCGCCTCTGCGGCGCAGGCGCCGGTGGCGGGCGTCGCGCTGGACAGCGTCATCACCACGGTGCCGGCATCGGGAATCGTGCTCTGGATCCGGACCGGGAGGCGGCAGGCATCGTCGCTGAAGGAGAAACGGATGACTCCTTCGCCCTTGTAGTTCCGCGCGTCCCGCACGCGCATCTCCACCTCGCGCGTGGTGAAGGTGCCGAGCGGGGTCTCCACCTGGCCCTTGCCGAGAGACCGGATCACCGTCGGGTTGCGCGCCGGGTCGAAGTGGCGCTGCAGCGTCATCGTCTCGCCCGGCGCCAGCGTCACCGTCCGGAGCCAGTAGATGAAGGAGAGCTCGTCCAGCGGCTGCGACGTGGGGCTCTCTCCCGTGCGGCCGTCCGCCTCGGTCCATTCGCGACTGGACGGCTCGAGCTCCACGTGCTCGTTGTGGCGCGCCAGGAAGCGGACCTCCTTCTTGTCGAAGCGCATCGCGGCCATGTGCAGCGGATCCAGCCACGACGTGGTGCGGTCGCTGATCGTGACGAAGCCCACCTTCGTCGCGAAGTCGAAGCGCAGCACCATCGTCTGCACCCCACGCACCGGCGTCGGCCCCTCGATCCACATCGTCGCCTTCCCCTTCAGGCCGTGCGGCGCACGCGCCGTGTACTCCAGCTTCTCCCCCACGGCGAACGGGAGGGCGTGCGACTGCGCCCCGCCCGCGGCAGCGCCGCAGGCGAGCATGGCCAGCGCGAGGAGGAGGGCGCGGGAGCGAGAGCGAGGTGACATCGGACCTGCCATGGATACCCGGGAAGCCAGCGGACGGTGCCAATCTCGCGGGCCGCCAGCCACCTGCCTGTCAGGCAAAGGCAGGAAGCTCGCCTCCGCCTTGCCCGACACGCTGGCACGCCCTACGCATCACTCCGTCGTGCGACTCGTTGACGAGGGCGGCCGCGCCTGCCGGCGGACGCCCGCATCGTCGTACCAATCATTGCGCCGACCCCACTTCGGTGCGTCGAGGCACACCATGGAACAGCCGAACGCCACGACGTCCGCCTTCCCGGGCACCGCGCCGCGCGGCGCGACCGGATCGCGCCACGCCATCTCCACGCCGCTCGCCGACCAGCCGCCGATGCACCGCGGCACCGATGCCGCGCTGCAGCACGCGCGCGCCGTGGTCGAGCTCCTCTTCGGTCCGCCGTCGGCCCGGCCGATGCACGTCCGCTACTGGGAGAGCAGCGTCGAGCACGGTCGACGCGATGCCCGCTTCACCCTCTGCCTCAACCGCCGCGGCGCCCTCCGCCGCATGCTCCTCCCGCCCAGCGAGCTCTCCATCGTCGAGTCGTACCTCTCCGGCGACGTGGACATCGAGGGCGACTTCGAGTCGGCCACCGAGCTCGCCGACGAGATTGCCATGCGGCTGCGCTCGCCGCGCACCCTCGCCGCGCTGATGCGCCACCTGGTCGCCCTCCCGCACGGCGAGGAGCCGCCTCCGGTGCAGGAGGCGCGCTCCGCGCATTCCGTGGAGCCGGTGGGCAAGCCGCACGAGGCCGAGCGCGACCGCGCCGCCATCCGCTACCACTACGACGTCGGCAACGATTTCTACCAGCTCTGGCTCGACCAGCGCATGGTGTACTCGTGTGCCTACTTCCACCGGCCCGGCTTCTCGCTCGACGATGCCCAGCGCGCCAAGCTCGACCTCGTCTGCCGCAAGCTCCGCCTGCATCCCGGCGAGCGCCTGCTCGACGTCGGCTGTGGATGGGGCGCGCTCATCATGCACGCCGCCGAGCATTACGGCGTCAATGCGCTCGGCATCACGCTCAGCGATGCGCAGGCCGCCCTCGCCCGCGAGCGCATTGCCGCCGCCGGCCTCGCCGACCGCTGCCGCGTGGAGATCCGCGACTACCGCGCGCTCGGCGACCTCCGCTTCGACAAGATCTCCAGCGTGGGCATGGTGGAGCACGTGGGCGTGGAGAACCTGCCGACGTACTTCGCCTCGCTCCACCGCGCGCTCGTGCCCGGCGGACTGCTGCTCAACCACGGCATCGTCAGTGTGGACGCCGCGCATCGCCCGTCGCGCTTCGCGTGGCTGGAAAGCCGCCTCTGGAAGCGCAACGCCTTCATCGAGCAGTACGTCTTCCCCGACGGGAAGCTCGGTCCCCTGCACGCCGTCATCGCCGCCGCGGAAGCGGAAGGCTTCGAGACGCGCGACGCCGAGAGCCTGCGCGAGCACTACGCGCTGACGCTGCGCGCGTGGGTGGACCGCCTCATGCGCGAGAAGGATCGCGCCATCGCCATCGCCGGCGAACGCGTCTATCGCACCTGGCGCCTCTACATGACCGCCTCGGCTCACTTCTTCGCCCGCGGGAGCATCAACGTGGTGCAGACGCTGCTCGCGAAGCCGGACGCGAAGGGGGATGCGCACCTGCCGATGACGCGCGAGGACATCCTGGTTGGAAGTTTCCAGTGATGGGTCGGGGGTGCGCACGGCGCAGCTGAAAGTGAAAGCTGTCAGCTGACTGTTTCACTTGTAGCTCCCGGCGCCGAGAGAGTGCACTGCGCCGGGGTCACAATGGAACGGCACTGCGGAACGGCGAACGGCGGGTGAGTGCCTCGGGAGGCCTGTACCGCCGGGCCGTCCTCGAGGCCCGCCGACGCCGTTCGTAGTTCCGTCAGTTCGTTCCTTTCCCGCCCCGGCGAGACAAGCCGCCCGTCAGTGAGGAGCCACGAGTCGAGCTGACAGCCTTCAGCTTTCACTTTGAGCTGCGCCGTGCGCACTCCCGACCATCAACTTTCAACTGCCAACTCGGTCAGTTGAGCATATTGCGGGTCATGTCCCGCGATGATTTCCTCGCCTTCCGCCGCACCCTTGGCCCGACGCCGCGCCTCGAGCGCATGACCGTCCGCGTCCGCGGGCTCGACTTCGCCGTGTGGACGTCGCCCCCGGTCGGCCGCGAGGCGCCGGTGCTGCTCGTCAACGGTGGGCTGATCTACGATCATGCGCTGCTCTGGCCTTCCCTGTCACCGCTGGCGGCGAAGCGGCAGGTCATCCTCTATGACCAGCGCGGCCGCGGCGAGACGCCCGCCCCGCCGCATCCCGAGGCGGCGCGCATCACCGACGACGCCGCGGACATCGGCGCCCTGCGTCGCGCCCTCGGCATCCGGCAGTGGAACGTCGTCGCCCACTCCTACGGTGGGCTCATCGCCATGCTCGGCATCGCCGACGACCTGGCGGGTACGCGCGCCCTCGTCACGGTCAACGCGGTGGGTCCGACGAGCGACTGGATGCCCGAGCTCCAGGCCAACGCCGTGGCGCGCGCGAGCGCCGAGGATCGCGCCATCCTCGAGCGCACGTATCCACTGCTCGGCGACCCCGACCCGGCGGTCCATTCGGCCCAGAGCCGTGCGGCATACCCATCGTGGTTCGCCGACCCCGCATTCGGCAGCTACTTCACGCCGCCGGCCAGCGCGAGTGTGACTGGCGCTACAATCGCGGCACATTTGCGCCGCGAGGGGTATGACTTCCGGGAGCCACTGCGTGCCCTTTCCGCTCCCACACTCGTCATTCACGGTGAACGGGACGCGCTCCCCGCGGCCGTTGCTCTCGAGCTGAGCCAGCTCCTGCCACGCGCGCGCCACGTCCTCCTCCCCGACGCTGGCCACATGCCGTTCTGGGAAGCGCCGGAGCGCTTCTTCACGCTGGTCAGCGACTTCCTCGACGCTCCTGCCACAGGACCGCCCAGTCCGAGATTCTAGATGCTGCGCCGCTTCCACCTCCGGGTCCTCGTCGTGACCCCGCTCCTCCTGACTGCGCTCCCGTTCGCCGGTGCCGGCAAGCCGCACGGGCTCACGAGCGTGGCCAGCGGAGGAGTCGTGGAACGGCCGTTCTCGCCCCACGCCGCCGAGCGGGCGCGCGAGAAGGAAGACGTGCGGCGTCGCCTCACCGCGGAGAGCAACGGCACGTACATCGGCGAGATGCTCGCCGAGCGTGACAGCGCACTGGCGCGCTGGCCGGATCGCCACGGCCGCCCCCTGACGGTGTGGATCCAGCCCACGTCGGACATCCCCGACTGGCGCGACGAGTACGCCGACGGCGTGCGCCGCGCCGTGCACGCCTGGGATTCCCTCGAGCTGCCCGTGCACTTCGCATTCTCCAGCGATTCGTCGAAGGCCGACGTGCACATCTCGTTCATCGACCACTTCGACGAGCCGATCAGCGGCCGCACGAAGTGGGCGCGTGACGACGACTGGTGGATCACCAACGCCGACATCGTGCTCGCGGTGCACCACCGCACCGGCGGCGCCCTCGACGACGACGCCATGCACGCCATGGCGCTGCACGAGCTCGGTCACCTGCTCGGCCTCGACCATACCGAGGATCAGACGAGCATCATGGCGCCGCGCGTGCGGGTGCGTGAGCTCTCCGCCGCCGACCGCGCGACGGTGCGCCTCCTCTACACGCTGCCGCCGGGAGGCGTCCGCTAGTTCGCCTCCGCGCCGAGGTCGTGCTCGCCGGCACCATCGCCGGGCTGGCCCTCTTCATCGCCGCATCCTCGGTGCGCGACACCATGGCACGCCGGGCGCGGAGCGCGGCCGCGGCGGCGCGCGATACCATCCTCACCGAGGACGACATCGCGCAGGGCATCGTGCACAAGGCACTGGCCCTCGACGGCATGCATCAGGCGGTGAGCCCCGCCGAGCTGCGCCGCCGCGTGGACAACCTCGCGGGTGGCACCTACCTCGACGACATCCTCGCCGAGCAGGACAGCACGCTGTACCGCTGGCCCGACCGCCTCGGCGATGCGCTGCGCGTGTACGTGGAGCCGTCGTCGTCGCTCGCGGCATGGAGCCCGCAGTATCCGCAGCTCGCGCGCGACGTGTTCGGCGAGTGGAGTGAAGCCGGGTTCCCACTCCGCTTCACCTTCATCTTCGACTCCACCACGGCGGACATCAGCATCCGCTGGATCGATCGCTTCCCCGATGGGGACGGCCAGCGCATCGGCGTCACGGAGCGCATGCAGGGGAGCGACTACCTCATTGCCCGCGCCCGCATCGACGTCGCCCTGCGCGACAGCGCCGGCCGCCAGCTCGCGCCGGTGGTCGTGGGCGGGATCATCCGCCACGAGGTGGGACACGCGCTCGGCCTCAACCACTCGAACGATCCATCGAGCGTGATGTACCGCGAAGCGGCGACGTCGGTGATCGGCGCGAGCGATCGGGCGACGCTGCGGACGCTCTACCTGGTGCCGGCGGGGAGCCTCAAGTAGGCGGCGCGAAGCGCCGCTGCTAGTCGGGGCGGGGAGCGTGGAACGCTCCCCTTTCCGGGCGCCGGGCTCGCTGCGCTCGCCTGTGCTCTCGGGGCGCGCGCTGAAGCGCTCTCGGGGAAACGCCCCACCAATCCGGCAAAACGCCCCACCGAAACGCCGTGGCCGAGAGGCGCGCCCCCGCGCGCCGCCCCGACAGTGAGCCGCAGGCGAACGCCCCGACAGCAAGCCAAGGCGGCGCAGCCGCCGGGCAGCGCCCCGACTAGCCGTCAGTTCGCCGCCGGGCAGCGCCCCGACCAGCTGTCAGTCCAGCCGTCAGTTCAGCTTCGCCGTCAGCTCTATCTGGACGTTGTTCTTGAGCGCCCCCGACACCGGGCACCCTTCCTTCGTCGCCGCGGCGATGCTCTGGAACTTCGCGTCGTCGATGCCGGGCACCGTGGCGCGGGTGTTCAGGCGCATGTGGGTGATCTTGAACCCCTCGCCCACCTTGTCGATCGTGCACGCCGCCTCGGTCTCGATGTTCTGCGGCTTGAACCCCGCCTTCTCGAGGCCCAGGCTCAGCGCCATGCTGAAGCACGCCGCCTCCGCGGCCGCGAGCAGTTCCTCGGGATTGGAGCCGGAGCCGTTCTCGAAGCGCGACGAGAAGTTGTACTGCCCCTGCAGTCCCGTCTGTCCCTTGAAGCTTCCCTTTCCGTCCTTCAGGCCGCCCTGCCAGGCGGCACTCGCAGTTCTCGTCGGCATCGTTCGTCGTCCCCGGTGAAAGTGATCGACCGCATGGGAGCGGCGCTTGACGCGTCGTCCTCCCTGCGGTTTATGTCCTGCCATGACGCAACCGGCCGCGGAGCAGTCGCTTCCGCCCACCGTGTCGAAGGTGCTGCGCACGTTCCGCGCCCTCGGCCGTGAAGAGAAGATGCAGGCCCTGCTCCATTATGCGAAGCAGCTCGAGCCCTTGCCCGAGCGCTTCCGCGACCTCGACCG
>DASURL010000172.1:0-6768 GCA_036280075.1 Gemmatimonadaceae bacterium
CACCGCGTGCACGTGCCGCAGCGATCGGCCTCGAATGGCGCATCAGTCGCCAGCTCCAGATCGAGCACCAGCGCGCCGATGAAGAAGAACGAGCCGCGCGCCGGGTTGATGAGGTTCGTGTTCTTCCCGAACCAGCCGAGCCCCGCGCGACGCGCGAGGTCGCGCTCGAGAAGCGGGCCCGTGTCCACATACGGCTTGCCGAAGATCGTGCGCCCCGCGTCGCGCTCGAGGCGCGCGTGCAGCTCGCGCAGGCGCGCTTCCATGATGTCGTGATAGTCGTCGCCGCGCGCGTAGCGGGCGACAGGGCCGCTCGGCTCGCGTCCGCCGTAGTCGAGGCCGACGACGATGGCGTGCGTCGTCCCCTCCTTCGGCCGCCGGCTGTCGCGCCGCTTCTCGGCGCCGCGCGCGAGGTAGTGCATGGTGCCCGCGTGGCCGGCGGCGATCCATTCGTCGAACAGCGGGGCGCTCGGCACCGGACCCAGCTCGGTGATGCCGACGAGGTCGAACCCGAGCGCGAAGGCGTGCGCCTTGGCGAGGCGCGCCAGCTCGACAGGAGCAGGCGTCGGTGCGTCGACACCTGCGAGCACCGGGACCTGCGCGGCGGTCACGGCTTGCGCACTGCCCAGCGCGCGTAGCGGATCACGTCCGCCGCCGGCGGCACGCTGTCGTACGCGCCGTACGCGGTGTGCATCCGCCAGCGGAGGTAGGTGCGGTCGGGGAGGGGAAGGAATGGCGCGCGTCGCCACCAGCCGCGACGACGGAAGCGCCACCCCACGCGGAGCAGCGCCACTCCCGTGGCGGGATCGCGCACCGAGCGCAGTGCGAGGGACGTCGTCAACCCGAGCCAACCCATTCCTGTAAATTCACCCCATGCAACTCTTCGATCAACTCGTCTCGCTCGTCGGCGCAGCGCTCATCCTCGCCGCGTACGTCGCCCTCCAGCGCGGCTGGCTGCCGCGCGAGAGCCGGCTCTACAATGCCCTGAACTTCGTCGGCTCCGGCCTGCTGACCTACGTGGCGGTGAAGGACCGCCGGATGGGGTTCATCATCCTCGAGGCGGCGTGGGCGCTGCTCTCCGTGCCGGGCATGTTCAAGCGGGCGAAAGCGGCACATTGATGCCCCCGTGGGGTATCCAACGTAGCGGACCCGAGCGGACCGCGCCCATTCGCTACGATGGAGGCCCACATGACGACGCTGCTGGAGTCCGGCGCACGTCCATATGGATCATCCCGGGGGGTCGTGGTGAGCATGCTGTTGCACGGCGTGCTCATCGCCGCGGCGATCCTCGGCACCACGCAGGTGCTGGCGCCGACGTACGAGCCGATCGACGAGACGCCGGTGCTGTTCGTCGCCCCGCCGCCGCCCGAGGTGCACGTCGCCCCTGATCCGCTGCCCGCGGTGACCACACCGCCCAAGGCGCCGGCGCCCGCGCCGAGGCGCGCGGAGCCCGCGCGCGCGCGGCCGGTGCCGGCGCGGCAGCCGCAGGGGCCGTCCACGCCGCCGCTCGTCGCGCCGACGAGGGTGCCGCTCTCGCTGCCGCCCATCGACCTCGGTGCGGCGCCCACGGTGAGCGACGTCGTCGCGCCGGCGGCGCCGGAGGCGGTCATCGGAGCGGGAGTCGGCTCGTCGAGCGGTGCAGGCGTCGTCGGCTCGCCGGGTGGCCGGGACGGCGCGCTCGGCAGCGGCAGCACCGGACGCGCATACTCCGAGAGTCAGGTGGAGCGCATCGTGACGGTGGTCCGCGGCGCGGTGCCGCGATTCCCTGACGCCCTGCGGACGAGCGGCCTGCAAGGTGAGGTGCAGGTGAGGTTCATCGTCGGCACCAACGGCCGCGTCGAGCCGGGGTCGATCGAGGTCGTGCAGTCGCCGCACGGGTTGTTCAGCGAGTCGGTGCGCTCGGCGCTGCTCGATGCGCGCTTCCGTCCGGCGGAGGTGGGTGGACGCGCGGTGCGCCAGCTCGTGGCGCAGAGCTTCTCTTTCCGACTCACGAACTGACCTCGCGGCTCTGGACAGCTGCGATGGGGCGCGGCAGGATAGTGTTCGCCTGCCACCGGGAGCACACCATGACACACCGCCTCCATCGTACGGCGTTGTCGATCAGTCTCGCGCTCACCGCAGTCGCACCAGTTGCACTGGCGCAGTCGAACGAGCTTCAACCCGGCGCGCGAGTCCGTGTGGTCGCGCCGGGCATCGTGGCGAACCGCTACGTCGGAACGGTCCTGTCACGCCGCGGCGACACGCTGCAGCTTGGCGGACCGAACGCGGCACCGGTGCTCGTGCCGCTGGACCGCGTCACGTCGCTCGAGATCAGCCGGGGAAGGAGCCGGTTGAGTGGCGCGGGGCGGGGCGTCGTGTGGGGAGCACCGATCGGGCTGGCGTTCGGCGTTGCGACGGCGAATTCACTCCAGGACTGCACCGATTTCGGCTGCCGCGACGCCACCTCGGGTGAGCGTGGCGCGTACGTCTTCGCGAGCCTCCTCGCCGGGGCCGCGTGGGGCGCGGGCATCGGTGCCCTCGTCGGACGCGAGCGGTGGGAACGCTTCGACGTGGTGCCGCGCGCCACGTTCGACTACCGCGACGGCCGCACCCGGTTCGGGGCTGCCCTGAGGTTCTGACCCGCACGATGCCCGACCGAACGCCCTCGCTTACGCCCGCGCGCCAGACGGAGATCTATCTCGCTGGCGCGCGCGGCGTACGTCCTCGCGTGCCGGTGAGCGCGGAGGAGCTGGAGCGAGCGGCGCAACATGCGATGAGCCGCGAGGCGTTCGCCTACACCGCGGGCGGCGCGGGGAGCGAGTCCACCATGCGCGCCAACCGCGCCGCGTTCGACCGCTGGCGCATCGTGCCGCGCGTGCTGCGCGACGTCTCCGTGCGCGATACGACCGTTGAGCTGTTCGGCCGGCGCCTTGCCGCGCCCATCATCCTGTCGCCGATCGGCGTGCTGGAGCTGATGCATCCGGACGCCGACGTCGCCGTGGCTCGTGCCGCGGCATCGCTCGCCGTGCCGATGGTGTTCTCCAACCAGGCATCGGTGCCGATGGAAGCATGCGCCGCCGCGATGGGCGATGCGCCGCGCTGGTTCCAGCTCTACTGGAGCAGGGACGACGAGCTGGTGGAGAGCCTCGTGCACCGCGCCGAGCGCTGCGGGTGCGACGCGATCGTCGTCACGCTCGACACGACGCTGCTCGGCTGGCGCACGCGCGATCTCGACCTCGGGCATCTCCCCTTCCTGCTCGGCAAGGGGATCGCGCAGTACACGAGCGATCCGGTGTTCATGCGGAAGCTGCACGAGCCGCTGGACGGACCGGCGCCTGCGCGCGGCCGGATCACGCTCTCTGCGCTGCGCACGGCGCTCGCAATGGCGCGCGCCGTCCCCGGCGGCACCCTTCGCAACCTGCGCAGCGGCGATGCGCTCGCCGCGGTACGCCGGTTCATCGCCACCTACTCGCGCACGACGTTGACGTGGGCCGACCTCCCCTTTCTTCGCCAGCACACACGATTGCCGATCGTACTGAAGGGCGTCCTGCACCCCGATGACGCCCGACGCGCGATCGATGCGGGGATGGATGGCGTGATGGTCTCCACCCATGGCGGCCGCCAGGTGGACGGCAGCATCGCGGCGCTCGACGCCCTGCCGGCCATCGTGGACGCCGTGGCCGGACGCGTCCCGGTGCTGTTCGATTCCGGCGTGCGCGGAGGCGCGGATGTCTTCCGCGCGCTGGCACTCGGTGCACGCGCCGCGGGGATCGGGCGGCCGTACGCCTACGGCCTCGCGCTCGGGGGTGAAGCCGGAGTGCGCGAGGTGCTGGGCAACATCATGGCCGAGCTCGAGCTGACGATGGCGCTCGCGGGTTGTGCCTCGCTGGCCGACATCGGCCGCGACGCCCTGTTATGATCACGGATCACCACTCACCCCGACACGTCATGCGTCGCATCCTCGTCCTCGTCTCCCTGATCGGTGGTGCGGCTGCCTGCGCGCCGGCGACCATCCCTGCCACGCAGCAGCCCGCGCCGGCCACTGCTCCCGCCACGGCCACCCAGGTGCCCGGCGGCATCCGCTGGTTCGCGGCCGCGGCCGAGCAGCGCGCGGCCTACGTGCAGGCGTATCGCCTCGCCACGTCGGCCATCGAGCGCGCGGCGCAGGGGCGTGCGGCAGGAAGCTGGGCCGTGATCCTCGACGCCGACGAGACGGTGATCGACAACTCGCCGTACGAGATCCAGCAGGCGCGAATCGGCGTGCCGTACGATTCCGCGAGCTGGGACGCCTGGGTGAAGCGCGGCGCGGCGCGCGCGCTCCCCGGCGCGGTGGCGTTCACGTCGCGCGTGCAGGCGCTCGGCGGCCACGTGGTCATCGTCACCAACCGCGACCAGCAGTACTGCGGCGTGACGCGCGAGAACATCCTGCGCGTCGGCGTGCCGGCGGACGAAGTGCTCTGTCGCACCGACCGCGCGAGCGGGAGCAAGGATCCGCGCTTCGACGCCGTGCAGGCGGGCACCGCGCCGTCCACGCTGCCGCCGCTGAACGTGCTGATGTGGGTCGGGGACAACATCCAGGACTTTCCGCACCTCTCGCAGGCCATCCGCACCGCCCCCGACAGCGCGCTCGCCGGATTCGGGGAGAAGTACATCGTGCTGCCGAACCCGATGTACGGGTCGTGGGAGGGGAATCCGGTTCCGTAACCTCGAAAAAAGGCGAGGGAACGGAACAGGCCGGAGTGAACTACGAAACGGCCGGATTCTCTCCTCTGCGATTCACACTCCATGCACCGTGGAGAGTCCCGACGTCGCTCCAACTCATTCGAGAAGCTTTGGTGTCGTGAAAGCCAGCCTCGGCGGGCGGAGGGAGATCGCGCGATGGACAGATCCGGCAGTTTCCGTCCGGGATCCGGCCGTTTCCGTTCCATTCGCTTTTCGAGGCCCGGCGACTGATACAACACCGAAGTCAGCCCAGCCGTAGATTCAGCATACCGACCCGCTCGCGACCTCCAGAACCTCCCTGAGGACACGCATGCCCATCCGCGCCGCCCGCGTTCTCGTCCGCTCCTCGCTCGCCCTGCTCGTCGCTGTGCCACTCGCGGCGCAGGTTCCGGCCACGCCCGACTCCACGCCCGACCAGATCGCGCAGATGGTGTCGCGGCTCGACCTCGAGCACTACAAGTCGACCATCAAGGGACTGACCCAGTTCGGCGACCGGCGCCAGGGGACGGAGCGCAACCGGAAGGCGGTGGACTGGATCGAGCAGCAGCTGAAGAGCTACGGCTGCACGAACACCGAGCGCATCACCTACGAGTACCACGCGCCCCCGCCGCGGCCGCGCCCCGCGAACGCGCCGGCGGCACGCCGCCAGCGCCCGGCGTATCCCGCCGAGGGCGGCTCGCACGTGCGCGGCATCCGGGCGCGCACCGGCGTGAACAACGACTCCCTCGCCCAGCCCGACGCGCGCCTGCGCGCGCTCAACGCCGAACCGTCGAAGGACGGTGAGCGGCAGGAAGTCTACTGCACCAAGATCGGTACGAAGCACCCCGACGAGATGTACATCGTCGGTGGGCACATGGACGGCATCGGCTGGGGCGAGGCGGCGAACGACGACGGCTCCGGCACGGCGATCGTGATGGAGCTGGCGCGCATCTTCAGCTCACCCGACGTGCAGACCGACCGTTCCATTCGCTTCATCCTCTGGAACAACGAGGAGACGGGCCTCAACGGCGCGCGCGCCTACGTCGCCCAGCGGCAGGCGCTGCAGGGGAAGGAGGAGCCGGCCGGCTCCGGCAGGTACCCCGAGCCGCGCTGGCTCGGCATGATCCAGCACGACATGATGATGTTCGACCACGGCATGCCCCTCCCCGACGGCACATTGCCGAAGGAGCAGCGCCCCGAGGCGAACGTGAACATCGAGTTCCAGTCCAATTCGAAGATGGCCGAGGGCTCGAACAAGCTGGCCTGGGCGTTCGCGACGGCGAACGACAAGTACGCCACCGATTATCCGGCGCAGGTCGGCCAGCACATGACGAACACCGACTCGGCGCCCTTCCAGGACATCATCCCGAGCATCAGCCTGCGCGAGAACGAGCGCGGCGCGCAGATCGGCGCGGGGTGGGATCCCAACTGGCACCAGCCGACCGACCTGTTCAGGACCTACAGCGACAAGGATTTCCGCCTCGGCCTCAACGCCGCCCAGACCACACTGGGCGCCATCGCCACGCTGACGGGGGCGCGACTGGTCAGGTAAGAAGCATCATCCCGCAGCGCGCTGCGCTGTCGGGACCTGCTCTCGCTACATCGCTCCCTGCTGCAACCGCTCGAACAGCCGCGTCGCCTCACGGGTCGGCGCGGCATCGAGCTCCGTGCGCATCCGGTCGGCGAAGCGCTGGTACACGCGAAGCGCCTGTGAGCGCTCGCCGAGCCCGGCGTGGCAACGCATCAGGGCGACGAGCGCATCCTCGTGCAGGTCGTCGCGCGCCAGCACGCGGCGATATGCTTCCGCCGCCTTCTCGTGGCGCTCGGCCGACGCGTATCGCGCGCCGAGCTCCATGAGGGAATCGACGTAGAGGCGCTGCAGCCGGTCGCGGTGCTCCAGGTGCCAGTCTCCCACCGGCTCGCCATCCAGGAAATCTCCGCGATAGCGCGCGAGACACGCGGCGAGCATCTCGGCCGCGCCGTGCTGTTGTCGCTTGAGCGCGAATCGCGCCGCGGCCAGGTCGCGCTCGAAGTCGCGGGCGTCGAACTCGGCGAGCCTCTCCACGTTCACCTGGTAGCGGTCGCCGGTGA
>DASURL010000173.1:0-19693 GCA_036280075.1 Gemmatimonadaceae bacterium
GTGACGAAGCGGGGCGGCAGCGCAGGCATGAGACATCACTCTTGTGAGGAGAGATGTCGCTAGTCTACGAGGCCCTCCGCTTCGCCACATCATGAGCCCGGCACGCCCGCAACTCCGCGCGACCAAATGGCCAAAGTCGAACTTGGTAGGCTCCACGGCGCATGGAGCTCTCTGCCGAGAGGAGAGAATCCGGCTTTTCGAAGTTGAAGATCCGGCCCCTTCCGTTCCTCCCGCTGTTGCAGTTCAATCCCAAGTGCACCATTACCTTTGACCGCATGACATCGAGCACTGCAGCGGAACCGGCGTTGCGGGTAGCAGGGCTGCGAAAGGCCTACGGCGACGTGGTGGCGGTGGACGGGCTGGACCTCACGGTGGCACGTGGGGAGTGCTTCGGGCTGCTCGGACCGAATGGCGCCGGGAAGACGACGACGATCGAGATCTGCGAGGGCCTCACCGACCCCGACGCCGGCGAGGTGGTGGTGCTCGGCCGCGACTGGCGCACCGACGAGCGTGCGCTGCGCGAGCGGCTCGGCATCCAGCTCCAGGAGACGCAGCTCTCCGACAAGCTGACGGTGGACGAGACGGTATCGCTCTTCCGCAGCTTCTACGAGCGCGGCCGGCGGGTGGACGAAGTGATCGACGTCGTGCAGCTCGGCGAGAAGCGCAGCGCGCGCGTGGGGAAGCTGAGCGGCGGACAGAAGCAGCGGCTCGCGCTCGCCTGCGCCATCGTCGGCGACCCGGAGCTCCTCTTCCTCGACGAGCCGACCACCGGGCTCGATCCGCAGTCACGCCGGCAGCTCTGGGACCTGATCGTCGAGCTCCGCGCGAGCGGACGGAGCATCGTGCTCACCACTCACTACATGGACGAAGCCGAGAAGCTGTGCGACCGGGTCGCGATCGTGGATCACGGTCACGTGATCGCGCTCGGCACGCCGCGCGAGCTGATCGCATCGCTGGGCGCCGAGCACGTGGTGGAGTTCACGGTCGTGGACGCACCACCGGCCGCACTGGACGCGGAATCGCTGCGGCGGCTCGACGGCGTTCGCGCCGCACGGGAGCATGACGGCCGGTGGTCACTCGAGGTGGTGGGGCTCGCGCGCGCGGTACCGGCCCTGCTCGCCGAGCTCGCACGTCGCCGACTGGCACTCGGCGAGCTGGCCACGCACTCGGCCACGCTCGAGGACGTGTTCGTCTCGCTCACCGGGAGGCAGCTGCGCGATGCCTGAGCTGATGAACGAGGTGCGCCAGGTGACGCACGCGCCGATGATGCATGAGCCGACCGTGGAGCGACGCCCGTGGCATCAACGGTCGCTCGTGCAGCTCACGCTGGTCCGCTTCCGCGAGTTCGCGCGCGAGCCGGAGGCGGTGTTCTGGACCTTCGCCTTCCCGATCATCCTCGCGCTCGGCCTGGGCATCGCCTTCCGGAACAAGCCGGCGGACGTGGTGAAGATCGCGGTCGTGCGGGGTGCGCCAGCCGGCGACACGCTCGCCGCGCGACTCGACTCGGCGAGGGGGCTGAAGGTGGAGTCGATGGCGGACTCCGCCGCCGCGAAGGCGCTGCGCACCGGCGAGGTCGCCCTCGTCGCGCAGCCGGACGGCCAGGGTGGCGTGCGCTACCGGTTCGACGACACGCGTCCCGAAGGGCGGACGGCGCGCTTCCTCGTCGACGACGCGCTGCAGCGCGCCGCGGGACGACGCGATCCCGTGGCGGTCTCGGAGCAGCACGTGAGCGAGAAAGGATCGCGGTACATCGACTTCGTCGTGCCGGGGCTGCTCGGAATGAACATCATGGGCGGCGGCATCTGGGGGCTCGGCTTCGCGATCGTGGAGGCGCGGCGAAAGAACCTGCTCAAGCGGCTGGTCTCCACGCCGATGCGGCGGTCGGAGTACCTCGCATCGTTCCTCTTCTCGCGGTTCGTGTTCCTGATCCTCGAGATCATCGTGCTCGTCGGGGCCGCGGCGTGGCTGTTCGACGTGCCGGTCCGCGGCTCGCTACTTCAGCTCTTCGTCGTGTCGCTGCTTTCGGCGCTGGCGTTCGGCGGCCTCGGGCTGCTAATCGCGTCACGCGCGCGGACGATGGAGGGGGTGTCGGGGCTGATGAACCTGGTGATGATGCCGATGTGGGTGCTGTCGGGGGTGTTCTTCTCGTCGACCAACTTCCCGAAGGCAGCCCAGCCGGTGATCCAGGCGCTGCCGCTGACGGCGAGCATCAATGCGCTGCGAGCCACGATGCTGCAGGGGGTGGGGTGGATGGCGGTGATGCCGTCGATGGCGATAATCATCGCGTGGCTGGTGGTGACGTTTGCGCTGGCGTTGAGGATGTTCCGGTGGCGATAAGACAACTGCGAGTACCTCGTACGAAGTACGTAGTACCGGGTACGATCGGATAGTATGGATCAAGCGGAGAAGGGCGTGACAACAGGGACACTCGGGGATCTTCCTGCGTCCGAGCTCCTCGCCCAGGGGGAGAAGCTCCTCGCCTGGATCGCGACGTATCTCGAGCATCCGGAACGCTTTCCAGTGGTGTCGCCGGTGCAGCCGGGGGACGTTCGTGCGTCACTCCCGGCCGCACCGCCATCGAGCGGCGAGCCGCTCGAGCGCATCGTCGCCGACTTCGAGTCGAAGATCCTGCCGGGGATCACGCACTGGAATCATCCGGGCTTCTTCGCGTACTTCTCCATCTCGTCGTCCATCCCCGGCATCCTCGCCGAACTGCTGATCGCGGCACTCGACGTCAACGCGATGCTGTGGAAGACGTCGCCCGCGGCGACGGAGCTGGAGCAGGTGGCGATGGACTGGCTGCGCCAGCTGCTCGGGCTGGGCGACGGGTGGTTCGGGATCATCAACGACACCGCGTCCATCTCGACGATGCTCGCCCTTGCTGCGGCTCGAGAGGCGAAGCCGGAGCTGGCGATCCGCGCGCGCGGGATGGCGGGGCGATCCGACCTGCCGGTACTGCGTGTCTACTGTTCCGAGCACGCGCATTCGTCGGTGGACAAGGGCGCGCTGACGATCGGCATCGGGCTGGAGAACGTGGTGAAGATCCCGGCAGACGCCGAGTTCCGGATGCGGGCCGATGCGCTCGCGGCGGCGGTGGCGAAGGATCGTGCGGCGGGGATGCTCCCGCTGGCCTGCGTCGCCACGGTGGGCACGACGAGCACGACGAGCATCGATCCGGTGGCGGAGATCGCCGAGATATGCGGGATCGAGGAGATGTGGCTGCACGTTGACGGGTCGTACGGCGGCGTGGCGGCGGTGTCGCCCGAGTACCGGCACGTGCTGCGCGGGGTGGAGCGTGCCGACTCGATTGTCGTCAATCCGCACAAGTGGCTGTTCACGCCGATCGACTGTTCGGCGTTCTACACGAAGCGTCCCGGCGTGCTGAAGCGCGCCTTCTCGCTCGTGCCGGAGTATCTCGTGACGCGCGAGCAGGACGACGTGGTGAACCTGATGGACTACGGCGTCCAGCTCGGCCGCCGCTTCCGCGCGCTCAAGCTGTGGATGGTGATCCGCGCGTTCGGCGCCGAGGGACTCGCGGCTCGCATCGAGCGCCATTGTGAGCTGGCGCGGACCTTCGAGCACCGGGTGGCGGGCGATCCGGACTGGGAGCTCAGCGCGCCGGTGCCGTTCTCGCTCGTCTGCTTCCGATACGCGCCGCGTGGGATGAGCGAGCCTGAACGGGACCGCGCCAACGCGGAGATCCTGCAGCGGGTGAACGAGAGCGGAGAGGTGTACCTGTCGCACACGCGCCTGAATGGCGCGTTCGTGCTCCGGCTGGCGATCGGCAACATCCGGACGGAGCTGCGGCACGTGGAGCGGGCGTGGGGGCTCCTCAGGGCAGCGGCAACTGAAGTACTTCGTACTTCGTAGCTCGTACGACGACCTGACGGACGCCTGGTCCAATGCAGCTCGAACTCACGCGTAAGGAAAGAGGGCCCGCCACTCATTGGAATGGCCTGCCCCCTGGGTCGCGCTATGAAGTACGAGGTACGTGCTACGTCAGTTGCTCCTAGTCCCCGGCCACCACCGCTCGCGCCCGCGCGTCGTCGGCCGGAACGGTCGCGCCCACGGGAAGCTTCACCACCCGCGTGTTCGCCCGGCGTCTCCGCACCATGATCGCCAGCACGATCGTGAGCACGATCGCCACCAGCGCGAGCCGGACGTCCAGCCGCTGGGTGAACATCAGGGCCCGGAGTGCCGTACGACCGAGGGCGTAGCCGAGCAGGGTGAAGGTCGTTCCCCACAGCAGCGAGCTGATGCCGCTCGCCACCAGGTAGAGCGAGAATGGCACACGCGCCGCGCCGCACGCAATCGGCAGCGGGAGCCGCAGTCCGTACGCGAATCGTACCGCAAGGGATGCCTGCCACGGACGACGCCGCACTGCAGCAAGGGCATTCGTGAGCAGGCGTCGCTTGTCCGGCCAGCGGTGGCGCACCCAGCTGATCCGCCATCGGCCAACCAGGTAGAGAAGGATCGACGCCACCCATGTCCCCAGCAGCACGGCGACGATCACGCCGAGCAGCCCCGCACCCCCGTGACGCACGGCGATGCCGCCGAGGATCGGGTTGGCCTCCTCGCCCACGATGCTCGTCGCGCCGAGCGCCGTGTATTTCCACAGGCGTTCGGCAAGCGTCATGTGATGCAGCTGCCGGAAGACCGGTTCGGCTGCGTTCAATGCCAACGCTAGAATGCTGCTACTCCTCCACTTCGACGCGCCGGACTGGCGCGTACATTTCAGTCCTTCCGTAATATCGGCTGCGGCGCACCGATAATGTCAGCGCTGGTCGCCGTCCCTTCAGAACGCGCCAACCGCCTCCCCGTCACAGACCCCATGCGCCGGCTCGCCCTCCCCCTCGCGTTCCTGGCCCTCGCTGCTACCCGCGTCGAGGCCCAACGTCCCCTCCTCCTCGTTCCGCAGCCCCGCGAAGCGGCGCCCGTCCGAGACGTGGCGCTCACCCATGGCCTCGAGATCGTGGTCCCGGGCGACAGCGCTGACGCCTTCGCTGCGCGCGACCTGCGCGAGGTGCTGCGCGACGCCGGCGTCCCCGTCGCCACGCGGGCCGGCAGCGGGAGCGCCCGGGTCGCCCTGCTCCGCACCTCCAGCAGTTCGGGGCGGTCCCTGCTCGAGCGGCACAAGGTCGCCTTCGACTCGGCGATGCACGCCGAGGGCTACGTGCTCGTGCCGGACGGAAAGACGCTGAACGTGATCGCCGCCACGCCGGCCGGCGTCTTCTACGGTGCGCAGACGGTGAAGCAGCTCGTCGAGGGTCGCGGACCGGGCGCCGTGCTGCGCATGGCGACCGTGCGCGACTGGCCGGCGATGAAGCATCGCGGCTTGCACGATGACCTGTCCCGCGGGCCGGTGCCGACGCTCGACTTCATGAAGAAGCAGATCCGCACCTTCGCCGCCTACAAGCTCAACACCTATTCGCCCTACTTCGAGCACACGCTCGAGTATCGCTCCAACCCGCTCATCGCACCGCCGGGCGGCGCGATCACGCGCGACGACGTGAAGGAGCTGGTGGCGTACGCGCAACGCTATCACATCGACGTGATTCCCGAGCAGGAGGCGTTCGGCCACCTGCACCACGCCCTCAAGTACGAGCTGTATGCGCCGCTCGCCGAGACGCCGCATGGGCACGTGCTCGCGCCCGGGCAGCCGGGGTCGCTCTCCCTGATCAAGCAGTGGTTCGCCGAGATCGATACGATCTTCCCGAGCCAGTACGTGCACCTCGGCGCCGATGAGACCTTCGAGCTCGGGCGCGGCCAGACGGCGGACCGCGTGACGAAGGAGGGGCTCGGTCCCGTCTACCTCGGCTTCCTGCGCGAGATCGTGGACTCCATCGCCGTGCCGGGAAAGAAATACCTCTTCTGGGGCGACTTCGCCGTGCGCAGTCCCGACCTCGTGAAGTCGCTGCCGAAGCAGATGGTGGCGGTACCCTGGTCGTACGGCACCGCTGCGAACTACGACCGGCAGATCACGCCGTTCACGAACGCGGGGCTCGAGACGTGGGTCGCCCCGGGGGTGAGCAGCTGGAGCCGCGTCTATCCCAACTTCAACACGGCGTTCGTCAACATCCGCAACTTCGTGCGCGACGGGCAACGGCTCGGCGCCACGGGGATGCTCAACACCACCTGGGACGACGACGGTGAGACGCTGTTCGAGCAGACGTGGATGGGGGTGCTCTTCGGCGCGGCCGCCTCGTGGCAGCCTGGGGAGAGCGACGTCGTCGCCTTCCAGCGCGCGTATGGCCCGGCGTTCTATCGCGATACCACCGGCCGCGCCAACTCGGCCGAGCGGCTGATGATGCAGGCGCACACGCTGCTGCAGAACGCCGGGCTCGGCAACGGGACCGACGCACTGTTCTGGCAGGATCCGTTCAGCGCCGATGGGTTGATCACGGCGGAGAAGATCCGTCCGGTGACGCACGACCTGCGCGTGGCGGCGGAGTCGGCGATGGTATACGTGGCGCAGCTGCGCAACGCGGGGCCGGTGGTGAATGAGGACGCGCTCGCCGCCCTGGAGCTGGGGGCGCGGCGGATGGACTTCATCGGGATGAAGTTCCAGTTCGCGGACGACATTCGAAATGCCTACGCACATGCGGCGGACACGACGCTGAAGAACGGCACGCGCGAGCTGGGGGACATCTCGGGCGCCAATGGTCGCCTGCAGGACATGCGCGACGGCTACGGGCTCATCCGCGAGCTGTACGAGGCGGCGTGGCTCCGCGAGAACCGGCCGTACTGGCTCCAGAACAACCTGGCCCGGTACGACATGGCGATGCAGCTCTGGATCGGGCGCGCCGAGCGGTTCGCGGCGGCGCGGAGCGAGATGTCGCGCACGAAGAAGCTGCCGAGCTTCGACTGGGTCGGGATTCCAGCGCCTCTTCCTGCCCCTGCTGCCACCACCGCCGCACCCTCACCGACGCCGCGGCGGTGAGGCATATTCCGGCGCGTCGTTCGCGTGCGAGGTGAAGCGATGGAAGACCGTGGGCGAGTCGTCGTGGTAGCCGCTGGCTTCGCGCTCTGGCGCGGCGGCAAGTGCGCGGCCGCGGCGCGCTGGATGGACGTGCAGCGTCTCGTCGCGCAGCCGTGCTCCTTTCCGGCCACCGACGCGCTGTCCCTCATGGTGGAGCTCGTGGACGGCACGCAGATGGAGCTCCACGAGGATGCACCCGGCTTCGACGCCTTCCTCGACCGGGCGGCCGCGACGCTGCGCGGGCTCACCCCGTACGAGCGCTGGCACTCGGCGGTGGTGAGCCTGTCAGGAGAATCCCTGATCGTCTACGAGCGTAACGCCCGACGGTAGTCGCGCGTCGGAGGGGGTAGCTTCCCCGCTCACATTTCGCAGGTCCACGTGTTCGTTCCCGCCATAGTCCCGGCGTTGAAGGGGTATACGCGCGAGCAGTTCCTCGCCGACCTCTCCGCCGGCGTGATCGTCGGCATCGTCGCGCTTCCCCTCGCCATCGCCTTCGCCATCGCCAGCGGAGTGCCGCCGGGTCGCGGGTTGTACACCGCCATCGTCGCGGGCTTCATCATCTCCGCGCTCGGCGGATCGCGCGTGCAGATCGGTGGTCCCACCGGCGCGTTCGTCGTCATCGTCTACGGCATCGTCCAGCAGTACGGGATCGGCGGCCTGACCGTCGCCACGCTGATGGCGGGCGTGATCCTGATCGTGCTCGGTGTCACGCGGATGGGCGGGATGATCAAGTTCATTCCGCACCCGGTGGTGATCGGCTTCACGAGCGGCATCGCCGTCGTGATCTTCTCCAGCCAGGTGAAGGACGCGCTCGGCCTGCGCATGGGCGCAGTGCCGGCGCCGTTCGTGGAGAAGTGGGCCGCGTTCGGCAGGAACATCGGCTCGGCGAATTCGTATGCCATCGGGCTGACGGTGGTGACGATCCTCATCATCCAGCTCTGGCCGCGGGTGAGCCGCAGGATCCCGGGCTCCATCGTCGCACTGCTGGCGACGACGGCGGCGTCGATCGTCATGCACCTGCCGGTGGAGACGATCGGGAGCCGGTTCGGGGCGATCAACGCCGCGCTGCCACATCCGGTGATGCCCGACATCAGCTTCACCCAGATGACGATGCTCGTGCAGCCGGCGATCGCGATCGCGCTGCTCGGTGCGGTGGAGTCGCTGCTGTCGGCCGTGGTGGCCGACGGGATGACGGGGATGCGCCACAAGTCCAACGCCGAGCTCGTGGCCCAGGGCGTGGCGAACATCGCGTCGCCGTTGTTCGGCGGCATCCCCGCCACGGGCGCCATCGCGCGCACGGCGACGAACATCAAGAATGGCGGGCGCACGCCGGTGGCGGGAATGATCCACGCCCTCACCCTGCTGCTCATCACGCTCTTCTTCGGGCGCTGGGCGGCGCTCATCCCGATGGCGACGCTGGCCGGCATCCTCGTCGTGGTGTCGTACAACATGAGCGAGTGGCGAACCTTCCGCGCCGAGCTGCGCGCGCCGAAAAGCGACATCACCATCCTCCTCACCACTTTCCTGCTCACCGTGATCGTGGACCTCACGGTCGCGATCGAGGTGGGGATGGTGCTGTCGGCCTTCCTCTTCATGCGGCGCATGGCCGAGGTCACCAACGTGACGATGGTGACGCGGGAGATGGCGGACGAGGAGGAAGCAGACGACTCGGACGTGGCGGAGATGGCGCGGAAGCTTCCCGCCGGCGTGGCGCTCTACGAGATCAACGGCCCCTTCTTCTTCGGCGCGGCGGAGCGATTCAAGGAGGTGCTGAACCGCGTGGCCGGCTCGCCGCGCGTGCTGGTGGTGCGGCTCCAGCACGTGCCGGCGATCGACTCCACGGGCTTGCACGCGCTGCGCGAGCTGGCGCACGGCAAGCTTTCAGGGCGGACGAAGCTCGTGCTGGCGGACGTGCACGCGCAGCCGATGATCGCACTGACGAACTCCGGGCTGCTGCAGGTGATCGGCGCCGAGAACGTGTTCGACTCGCTCGATGCAGCGCTGGAGCGCGCCGAGGAGCTGGTGAGTCGACCAAGGACACCGCTGGCGGTGGACCAGGTGGCGTGAGCGCGCGACTGCTCGCTCACGCCAACCCCGGCACTTCGATCGTCAGTCCGGGCGCTGTGGGTTGGGAATCTCAACCGGACCGACCTCGGACTTGCTGGTCGAGAAGGTGAAAGGCTGCTGCACCAGCTGCTTCACCTTGCGGCCACCTACTTCGGCCGGAATGAAGCGCAGGCCCGGCAGCACGTTCTTCACGGCCTCGGTGAACAGCTGGTGATCCGACTTCAGCACCTTGAACGTGAAGGTCTCCGCGCGACCGAGCGTATCCACGACGAACTGCGCGAGCACGACACCGGAGACGTTCGCTGCCTTCAGCGCGACGGGGTAGACCGGGTTCGCAGAGCCGGATGCGAGCTGTACCGGCTTCTCGACCTGGAACTCGAAGTATGGTTGCTTCGTCACCGTGGGCTTCGGCTTGCCCACCGTATCGGCAAGCTGGGTCGTCGGCGCCTGCCTGGCACTCACGGGGGACGCTGGCGTAATGGTGGACTCACGGCTTCGGGTGGCGTTGGCGACCCGGTTCGTCGGCGCCTGTCCGGCGATGGGTGAAGCCGATGCGAGGGCCAGCGCGATGACGCACGCCGCCGATGCGCCGGCAATGCGCCACGTGCGGCGGCGTCCCTGCGTTTCCTGCGTGATCCGATCCTGCATGGCAGCAATCCTCCGTTCCAGGTGAGTGCGCGATGCGACGAGCATCGGGGTGAGGGGCGCGGCGCTCCTGCGCTGCGCGGCGAGCAACAGGACCTGCGCGTACCGGGTGAAGTTCGCGCCGGCAGCGAGCACGCGGGCGTCGCAGTCCACCTCGAGCGCCAACCGCGCGCGGTGCGCAATCCACCAGAGCGGGAGATTCCACGGCATCGTCGCCACGGCGACGGCGAGGGCGAGGAGCAACCAGGTGTCGCGCGCGCGCCGGTGCTCCTCCTCGTGCCGCAGCACCAGCGCGCGGAGCGGCGCGTCCAGGTCGAGCACGGCGCGTGACACCAGCACCGCGGCCCTGCGCACGCCAACCACGGCCGGTCCGAGATCGCGGCTCACGAGCACGCACACGCCATCCACCACCGCCTGCTCCGAGGCGCGCCGCAGCGCCCGCACGGCACACCAGGCCTGCACGTAGCGCAGGAGGAGCAAGGCCGAGACGACGAGCCACGCGGTGACCGCTATCCGGTCCAGCAGCGGCAACCAGTCGACGCCTGATGTCACTCGCTCGGGAACGACACGAATGGCGTCGAGCATCGTGACTCCTGCGGTGACGGTGTCCGGCGCCGGGCGCAGCCACCGCAGCAGCGGCACCAGCACCGGCCAGAGCGTTCCCGCAGCGAGCGCGAACAGCCACGCGCCACGGGTCGGCCTGCCCGCCGCACGCAGCGCACGCTCGGCCCACCACGCCGCCAGGGCGAGAAATGCCGTGAACACGATCGCCGACAGCATCCAGAGCGTGATCATCGCTCCCCCTCCTTCTCGATGCGTCCGAGCTTGCGCGCCATCCGCCGCAGGTCGTCGGCCGTGAGGTCGTGCTCGTCCACGAGCTGCGCGAGCAGCGCTTCCGGCGAGCCGGTGAACAACGTGTTCACGAGGCGCCGCAGCGCGTTCCGCTGCGCCACCTGCTGGCGCACCTTCGGGTAATAGCGGTGCGCGCGCCCTTCCTCCTCATGACGCACGTATCCCTTCGCCTCCAGGTTGCGCAGGATGGTGAGCACGGTGGTGTAGGCCAGCGGGGTCCCGAGCGCGTCGCGCACTTCGGCGACGGTGCCCGAGCCGGTGGCCCACAGCGCGGTCATGACGTCGAGCTCTCGCTCGCCGAGTGAGGTGGCTTCCATCAGTCCTCCGGTGAGGGGCGGGTCCAGATGCCGAGCTTCTCTTCGCCGTCAGGGTCGGCGGGGGCGGTACCGTGCACCTGCGCCGCGCGGCCGAGCGCGCCGCAGAATCCCACCGTCGCGCCGGCGGGGTTGATCGCGAGGTGCCGGCCGTCCGCCGTCAGGGAATCGTGTGCGGCGGGCCAGCCGCCCGGCGGCGGCGCCACGCCGATGAAGTGCCGGAAGTGCGTGCTGTCCCCCATGCGGACGGCGACGAGTCGCGCCACGAAGGTCGCGCCGCTCCAGGCGGCGAGCGCCGTCGGCAGGGCCCGAGCCCACGCCGTGTCGCCGCGCTGCGTCCAGCTGGCGCCGCGCAGCCCGAGCTGGTCGAATGCGCGCACGAAGTGCACGGCCACGCTGTCAGGCGGAAGGGGCGTCCGGAACACGGCCCACCAGCAGTGCTGTTCCGCGAGCGTCGCCGGTGCTGGCGCTGGTGGCGCCGAACGATGGCACGCCGCGGCGCCAGCGAGCATGGCCGCGAATGCGAGGGCGAGGGATGTAGGGCGACGAGAGGTCATGGCGTGGTGGTCTACTAAGGCGATAGTAGCACTGCGCGGGAGAACTGTCAACTATGGCGATAGTAGTTCGACTTCCGACCTTCCGACCTTCCCACCTTCCTCCCTCCGGCCCCACATTCCCCGCATGCCACGCCGCTCCCTCGTCCTGCTCGCCGCGCTCGCTCTCGCTGCGCCCATCGCCCCCGCCCAGTCTCCACGCCCCCTCCCTGGCGTCACGGGCGACTACGTCATGCGCGACTTCCGGTTCGCCGACGGCGAACGGCTCGATTCGCTCGTCATCCATTACCGCACTCTCGGCAAACCGCGCCGCGATGCGCAGGGCGTAGTGCGCAACGCCGTGCTCGTCCTCCACGGCACCACCGGCTCCGGCTCCCAGTTCCTCAGCCCCCTCTTCGCTCGCGAGCTGTACGGTCCCGGGCAGCCGCTCGACACCAGCGTCTACTACGTCGTCCTCCCCGACGGCATCGGGCACGGCGCGTCGAGCCGGCCGAGCTCGGGGCTGCGCGCGCGTTTCCCGCACTACGACTACGACGACATGGTGGACGCGCAGCACCGCCTGCTCGTGGAGCACCTCGGCGTGCGGCACCTGCGGCTGGTGATGGGCACCTCCATGGGCGGCATGCACAGCTGGGTGTGGGGGGAGCGCTACCCCGACTTCGTCGACGGCATCGTCCCCCTCGCCAGCGTGCCGACGGCGATCGTCGGCCGGAACCGCATGTTCCGGCACATGATCATGGAGGACATCACCGCCGATCCGGCGTGGCACGATGGCAACTACACCACCCAGCCACCGGGGCTGCGCGCCGCGATGCAGATCCTCTTCGTCATGACCAGCGCGCCGCTGGTGCAGCATCGCACCGCGCCGACGCGCGAGAAGGCCGACAGCGAGATCGACGCGATCCTCGACGCGCGCGTGCGATCCATGGACGCGAACGACGTGCTCTATGCCTTCGACGCCTCGCGGAACTACGACCCGTCGGGGAAGCTGGACCGGATCGTGGCGCCCCTCCTCGCCATCAACTCGGCCGACGACCAGGTGAATCCCCCCGAGCTGGGACTCATGGAGCAGCTCATCCCGAAGGTGAAGCACGGCCGCTACCTGCTGATCCCCATCTCCCCGATCACGAGAGGGCACGGCACCCACACCGTCGCCGCGGCATGGAAAACGCCATTCCAGGAGTTCCTCGCCTCGCTCCCGCCGCTGCCGGCGCTGCACTGACCGGAGGGCGGCGGGATGGGGCGGCCACCATCACCCCTGCCTCCGATGACCGACTCCGCGTCTTCCCCGCAAATCGCCACCCTGGGCGGCGGCTGCTTCTGGTGCCTCGACGCCGTGTATCGCGGCATCAGGGGCGTGACGAAGGTGGAAAGCGGCTACGCCGGCGGCACGCATGCCCGCCGGACGTACGAGCAGGTGTGCAGCGGGCGCACCGGCCACGCCGAGGTCGCGCCCGCGCCGGAGTTCTTCGTCGCCGAGCGGTACCACCAGGATTACTACACGAACAACCCGACGGCGGGGTACTGCCGAGCGGTGGTGGCGCCGAAGGTGGCCAAGGCGCGCAAGGCGTTCTTCGAGAAGTACGCTGCCCTGCTCCTGCTCGTCGTGGTGGCACTGCATGGCTGCATCCAGGTCGAGGATGCCTCCGACAAGCGGGCGGCGAAGATCGACACGGTGTCCAGCGGCGGCGCGGTGATCACTCCCGCGAAGCCGGGCACGACGACGCCGATGCCGGATACCTACGGCCCCGACAGCGCGACACCGATCCGCGGTGCCGGTCCCACCGAGATCGCCTCGCTCGATGCCGACTCCACGCACACGATCGTGCTCGACTCGAGCGCGTCCTCCGCGCCGAATGGAGTGGACCTCGCCATCCTCCAGTCGGAGATGATCGTGCCAGTGACCGGCGTCTCACGCGCCGCGCTGCACGACACCTACAACGAGCTGCGCGGGGGCACGCGATCCCACGAGGCGCTGGACATCCTGGCGCCGCGCGGCACGCCGGTGCTCTCGTCCACGAACGGCCGCGTGCTCAAGCTGTTCAACAGCAAGCCGGGTGGGCTGATGGTCTACGCCGCCGACTCCACCGGCCGCTTCATCCTGATGTACGGCCACCTCGACGCCTACGCGCCCGGCCTCGCCGACGGCCAGCCGCTGGTGCGCGGGCAGAAGATCGGCATCGTGGGCACCACCGGCAACGCCCCAGCCAACACCCCGCACCTCCACTTCGCCATCGCCCGCTCGGCAAACATCAACGAGTGGTGGAAGGGGACGCCGGTGAATCCGTATCCGCTGCTCAGCGCCGCGGGGCGGCGGTGAACCGTTAACCGATAACCGTGAACCGTCGAAGACAGCGCAGAGGACACGGCTGAAAGAAAGGAAACGGCAGGATTCCACGAATGGGAATCCTGCCGTTTCCGCCTTTTCAGGGGTTTCCTCTATTCGTAGTTAGAGTCGACGTGCCAGCCGGACTCGCCGCAGCAGGAAGGCAACGGTGACTGCCGTCGCCGCGGTCCAGACGACAACGAAGATCGTCTGCGTCTTCTGCGGCCGATGCGCCATGTCGGTGAGGACGTAGGCCCCGATCGCCACCGCATCGAGAAGCACGACGCCGAGCACGAGGTGCAGCGTCGTGCGCCGCATGGCGGCCTTTCGCTCAGAGATCACGGTTCACGGTTCACGGTTCACGGTTCACGGTTCACGGTTCACGGTTCAGGTGCAGTTTCAGTCTCCCAGCGCCGGCAGCGCGTCCGGGATCGGGTGCTCCGCGGTCATCGGTGGCGTGAAGCCGAAGCGGCGTGCGAGGGCGCGGCGCCACTCGTCCATCACCTCGTAGAACGTCGGGATCACCAGCAGGGTGAGCAGCGTGCTCGTGATCACGCCGCCGATGATCGCCATGCCGAGCGGCGCGCGGAACTGCGCGCCCTCGCCGCGGCCGAGCGCCACCGGCACCATGCCGGCGATGAGGGCGAAGGTCGTCATCAGGATCGGGCGCAGGCGGATCGCGCCCGCCTCGATCAGCGCCTCGCGCAGCGGCATCCCCTCCTTCTCGCGCGCCCACTTGGCGAAGTCGATCAGCAGGATGGCGTTCTTCGCCACGATCCCCATGAGCAGGATCACGCCGATGAGCGACATCAGGTTCACCGTCATGTCCGAGATCGCCAGGGCCAGCAGCACGCCGATCAGCGACAGGGGCAGCGACATGAGGATGGCGAGCGGATCGAGGAACGACCCGAACTGCACCACCAGCACGAGGTACATCAGCAGCACCGCCACGCCGAGCGCGAAGAAGATCTGGCCGAACACTTCCTGCTGCGCCTGCGCGTCGCCACCGAGCGACATGCTCACGCCGGGCGGCAGGGTGAGCCTTGCCACGCGTGACTGCACGTCGGCGGTCACGTCACCCGTTGCGCGTCCCGACGTGTTCGCCTCGACCGTCACCACGAGGTCCCGATCGAGGTGGTCGATGATCGCCGGCCCCATGCCCTGGCTCACGCTCGCCACCTGGCCGAGCGGCATCGTCGTCGGCACGCCGTTGGGCCCGAGCACCACGAGGGGCAGCTGGCGCAGGTCCTCGGCATTGCGACGCGCCTCGGGGACGAGGCGAACCTGCACCTTCCGCATCTCGCCGCTCGGATCCTGCCAGTTCCCCGCCTCGATGCCGGCGAACGCCGGGCGCAGCGACTGCGCCACCTGGCCCACGGTGACCCCGAGCGAGCCGGCGATGCCGCGGTCGAGGTCCACCTCGAGCTCCGGCTTCTGCCCCTTGGTGGAGAGACCGACGTCAACCGCGCCCGGCGTCGCCTTCACCACCTGCAGCACCTGCTCCGCCGCCACGTTGAGCGCGGCGAGATCGTTCCCCTTGAGCTGGAACTGGAGCTGCTTCTGCCCGCCGCCGAAGTCGCTCGTGAACACGGCGAGCGTCACGCCGCCCACCTTGTTCATCTCGGCGCGCAGCACGCTCGCGAACTCCTCGGCGCTCAGGTCGCGCTCGTTCTTCGGCACGAGGCGGACGTAGATGTTGCCCTCGTCCACCGTGCCCGTCGCGCCGCCGCCGAGGGTGGTGTAGGTGTACTTCACTTCCTTGTGCGCGCGGGTGATGCGCGCCGCCTCCTGGGCCTTGAGGCGCGTGTAGGCCATGTTCGACCCCGGCGGCGTCTCGAGCGAGATGATCAGCTCCGCCTGGTCGTCGATCGGGAAGAAGGACACGCCCACCGTGCGCGCCGCGAGGCCGGCGTTCTCCACGACCTTCGGCAGGGCGACGAACAGCACGAGGCCGGCGATGGCGACGCCGAGGCGCGGCCAGCGCGTGAGTCGCTTGCTGGTGAGCGCCCACACGATCACGCCCAGCCCGACGAACGCGGCCAACAGCCCGGTGAGGCCGCCGGCGAACAGGGTGAACGAGGCGAAGAAGGTGCCGATGGCCAGTGCGCCCATCGCCGCGCGGTGGTCGAGCGCCCACGCGATCACCGAGCGGTAGTTCTGCGCCTGCTGGTTGAACCAGTGGTTGAACTTGTCGAGCTTCCGCGTGATCCAGGCCTTCTTCTCCTCGGGGACGTGCGGATCGGCCCAGTACGCCGACAGCATCGGGTCGAGCGAGAAGGAGACGAAGAGCGAGACGAACACCGCGCAGGCGATGGTGAGGGCGAACGGCTTGAACCACTGGCCACCCACGCCCGGCATGAAGCCGATCGGGACGAACACGGCGAGGATGGAGAAGGTGGTCGCCGCCACGGCGAGGCCGATCTCGTCGGTGCCCTCACGCGATGCCGTGTAGTGATCCTTGCCCATCTCCACGTGGCGCACGATGTTCTCGCGCACCACGATGGCGTCGTCGATCAATATGCCGATGGCGAGCGAGAGGCCGAGCAGGGACATCGTCTCCAGCTTGAATCCCATCACCCAGACGGCGATGAAGCTCGCCAGCACCGACACCGGCAGCGCGAGGCCGGTGATGACGGTGGAGCGCCACGAGTTCAGGAACAGGAACACCACGAGCACGGTGAGCACGGCGCCTTCCAGCAAGGCCTCCTCCACGTTGCGCACCGCGTGGTCCACGCGCACGCCCGAGTCCTTCACCAGCTCCAGCGACGTCCCCTTGTCGAGCGTCTTCGCGATCTCCTGCACGCGCTCGCGGACCTTGTCCGAGACCTCGGTGGTGCTGTAGCCCTTGGACTTCTTGATGTCGACGCCCACCGCCTCGCGATCGTTGTAGAGGGCGAGGGTGCGCGGCTCCTCGGTGCCGTCACGCACGTTCGCGATCTGGCCGAGCCGGATGAGCTGCCCGTTCCGTTCGGCGACCACGAGCTGGGCGAAGTCCTGCGGGTGGTCGATGCGCCCCTTCAGCCGGATGGAGCGCTCATCCATGTCGCCCGTGACGTGGCCGACCGGCGCGGCGAGGTTCTGGAGCTGGAGCGCCTGCACCACCTGCCCCACGCTCACCCCCGCCGCCTGCATGTCGCTCGGCCGCAGCTCGACGGTGAGCTCGCGCTCCACCTTGCCGCTCACCGCCACCTCCGCCACGCCGGGAATGGAGCGCAGCTCGCGCGTGATGGTCGGGTCGGCGAGCCGCGTGAGCTCCGCCTGGTTGAGCGTGGTGGACGAGAGGGCGAGCGACACGATGGGCCGATCGGTGTCGTTGAACTTCTGGATGATCGGCTCCTTCATCTCCGTCGGCAGGTCGGCGCGCTTGATGGAGACGGCGTCGCGCAGGTCCTGCGTGGCCTCCATCAGGTCCTTGCCGAACTGGAACTCCACCATGATGAAGCCGTAGCCGTCGTACGCGTGCCCGTAGACGTGCTTCACCCCGCTGATGGAGGAGATCTGCTCCTCGATCGGGTCGAGGATCTCCTTCGCCACCCCTTCCGGCGACGCACCGGGATACGGGATCCCCATCGTCACCACCGGCGGCGCGACGTCGGGGAACTCGTCGGTCTTCAGCTTGAGGAGCGCGAACAGCCCGAACACCACGAGCGTCACCATGGCGACGATGGTGATGAGCGGCTTCCTGATCGCGAAATCGGAGATGAACATGGGAGGGGGATCCTGCAGAGGTTTACTTCTGGTTTTCCTTCCGCGCCGGCAGCACAGCTCCGTGCGGGATCTGGTCGTCCATCGCCCTGCCCAGCGCCAAGGCGTTTTCCTCAACGAGGAGCGAATCCGGCAGTTTCGTAGTTCAAATCCGGCCCTTTCCGCTCCTCTCGCGTCCTGTCATTCCAGAGATCGTCTACTTCCTCACATCACTCGGTGCCGAGACCTTCACCGGCGTGCCGGGCGAGATGCCACGGGCGGCGCCGAGCAGCACCGTGTCGCCCGCCGCGAGTCCGCTGGCGATCTCCACCGTCTCGGCCGCCTGGTCGCGGATGCCGAGCGCGACTTCCACCTTCTCCACCTTTCCGTTCCTGAGGCGCACGACGGTCGGCCGCAGGCCGCGCTCGTCCACCGCTGCGATCGGCACCATCGGCGCCGTGTGCGACTCGCTGCTCACGCGTCCCTCGGCGTAGAGGCCGCCGACCAGCGTGTTGCCCACGTTCGGGATGCTGGCGAGGATCTTCACCTGGCGCGTCGTCGGGTCGGCGATCGGGTTCACGCGCGTGATGCGGCCGGTGAAGTGGCGGTTCGGGTAGCCGTTCACGGTGAAGTCCACCGGCATGCCGACGCGCACGTCGCCGAGCGCATCCGCCGGCACGCTCGCCTCGAGCTGCATGCTCGCTGGATCCACCACCGTGAACAGCGCCGTGCCGGGGCTGACCACGTCGCCGGCGTTCACCGAGCGCGCCGAGATGACGCCGTCGAACGGGGCCTGCACGCTCGCCTTGTCGAGCTGCTTGTTGATGTTCGCGAGCTGGGCGCGCGCCGTGGCGAGCTGGCCGCGCGAGGCGATGACCGCGTTGCGCGCCTGCTCCACGTCACGCTCGGCGATGGCGCCCGCCTTCTCCAGCGTCGTCGCGCGATTGAGCTCGCGCTGGGCGATGTCGTAGGCGCTCTGCGCCGTGGTCACCGCGCCCTGGGCCGAGATCTGCTGGTCGCGCAGCACGGAAGCGTCGAGCTGGGCGAGCTGCTGGCCGGTGCGCACCCGCTGGCCCGCTTCGGCAAAGGTCTGCACCACCGATCCGCTCATCTCGGAGCGGATGGTGGCCGACTTCTCCGGCGCGAGCGAGCCGGAGATGGCGGGGCCGGTGCGGATCTGCTGCGCCTGCACGACGGTCACGTTCTCGGGACCGACGAGCATCGTCTCCGGCGTCGTGGCGGCGGCGCTCGTGTCGGTCTTCTTGCACGCGGCGGCGCCAAGGGCCGCGAGCGCCAGCATCATGGCAGGCAAGGCGCGCCGCGCGCGCGGAATCATCGTCGTCATCGGGATCAGGGAGTGCCGAATTGTCCGGCCGCCGCGGAGCTGCCGGCGGACTGGGCGCGCTGGGGCTGCGCCTGCTGCTGTTGCTGCTGCTGTTGCTGCTGCGACTGGAACTGCTGTGTCGAGGCGCGCTGGGCGGCGGCGCCCAGCGCATTGGTGTTGATCGGCAGGTCGTGGATGAGCGCGATGCGCGCGCGCGCGACGGCGAGGTCACGCGCCGACTGGGCGCGATTCGCCTCCGCCTGCTCGAGGAGCAGCCGCGATTGGGTGAGGTCGGTCTGGGTGGAGATGCCCTCACGGAAGCGGATCTGGTCGATGGCGTAGGCGCGGCGTGCCTGCTCCGCCGTGCCGCGGCTGGCGGCGAATGCCGCCTCGGCCTGGGTCAGCTGGTTCAGCGCCACGCGCGTGTCGAGCGCGGCCAGCTCGCGGCTCTGCTGCAGCCGCGCGCGCGCCTCATCGAGGTTCGCGCGGGCGACCTCGATCTGCCCCGTGACGCGGCCGCCGCTGAAGATGGACAGGCCGAGGGTGCCGCCGATCGTCCAGTTCTCGCTGTACTGGTTCAGCGAGGGAAGGAAGTTCTGCGGGAAGAAGAGCCGCTGGTAGCTGCTCGTCAGGGAGAGCGTGGGGAAGCGATCGGCGCGCGCCACCTTGAGCAGCCCTTCCTGCGCGCGCACCGCTTCGGCGCTCTCGCGCACCGGGGCGCGGTTCGTCGTCGCGGTGTCAGGAAGCACGAGCGCACCGACGGTGTCGGCGCTCGGGAGCGCGGCGACGCTGGCGGCGGGGACGCCGGCGTTCTCGGCGATCACGCGTGAGATCGTCGCCGGCTCGTCGATCGGGGTGGTGAGCTGGAGCGGCTCGTCGAGCGGGATGTTGAGCAGCTGCTTGAGGCGCAGGTAGGCGATGTCACGATCGCCCCGTCGCTGGATGACG
>DASURL010000174.1:0-5505 GCA_036280075.1 Gemmatimonadaceae bacterium
TCTGGCGTGACCGCGTCGCCACCCACGCCCAGATTTTCCGCACCTCCCCAATTTGCCCGCATCGCGCAAAATCCACCCGTCGCCTCACCGCCCATCTCGTCGACCTATTATGTCACGCGGCATAATGGCCAAAGTCGAACCAAGGCCGTTCCAATCAATTCAGGAAGCCTTGGGTGTGCAGGGGACAGTCCCGGTGCGCGGAGCGCAGATCTCGCACGGGACAGATCCGGCTGTTTCGGGTCCTTCATCCGGCTGTTTCCGTTCCCTCCGCTGTTCGAGAGCCCTCGAACCACTCCCTCCCCGCGTCGAGCAACGAACGCGTCGCGCCAGCATCCCGGCCAGCGATCGCCACCCGGAGATCACGCAGCTTCTTCTCGTACGCGAGGAGCGCCGTCGTGATCGCCTCGGCGTTGTCCGTCGCGATCGCGCTCCACATGGCGGTCGAGCTGCCGGCCAGGCGGGTCATGTCGCGGCCGCCCGGGCCGAGCGTGGATCGCGGGATCCCCGCGTCGTCGAGGGTGCACGCCAGGGCGCTCGCCACGAAGTGCGGCAGGTGGCTGCGCCACGCCATCTCGTCATCATGCACGCCGGCGTCCAGCGCCTCGGTGCACGCGTCGAGCGCATTCCAGAAGTGCTCCGCCAGTCGGAGAGCGTCCGGCGTCGTGGCCTGCGTCGGGCAGAGGAACACTCGCGCCCCCGTGAAGAGGCACGCCCGGCCTGCACTGAAGCCCGAGCGATGGCTTCCCGCCAGCGGATGCGCGCCAACGAAGCGCTCCCCCGCTCCCGCTGCCTCGGCACATGCGACCACGCTGCGCTTCGTGCTCGCGAGGTCCATCAGCAGTCGCGCCTGCGCCGCGCGACGTGCGACCGTCGGCAGCGCGACGCAGGTCGCGTCCACCGGAAGCGCGAGCGCCACGATGTCGGCGACCTCGATACCGGCCAGGTCGTGCCCGAGCACCTCCGTCACCACGCCGGCCTGCATCGCCTCCTCCAGGTGCGTGGCGTTGCGATCGTAGGCCAGCACGCGCGCGCCGCGTGCCGACACGGCGCGCGCCAGTGAGCCACCCATGAGGCCGAGCCCGACGATGGCGACTGTGGAGTCGGCGATCATGGGGCGTCGCCTCCTTCCTGCACGCCACGCGACATCCCGACGATGCGCCAGAAGATCTCGCGCGTCGCCTCCTGTGGCACGCCGAGCTCGCGGGCGGCGTTCACGGCGCGGCGGATCACCTCGGCCTCGCGTGCCGCATCGAGGATGGGCCGGCCGGCCTCCCGCTTGAGGTCACCCGTGCGCTGCGCGAGTGCCAGCCGCTCGCCGATCAGCGTGACGATCTGGCGGTCGATCGCCTCGATCGAGCGCCGGAGCGTGGTGAGCTCGTCGTTGTCGTCGCCCCTCGCCTCGTCGCTCATGCGGCCGTCCCCGCCAGCGGGCGCAGGTGCGGCGTGCGGGCCGGCGTCGCCATCGCGCGGCCGGCCGCGCCCGCGAAGGCGCCGATGCGGCTCATCATCTCCGCGAATGCCGGCAGGGTGAGCGACTGGTCACCGTCGGACAGTGCGCATTCGGGAGCGGGGTGCGCCTCGACGATCAGTCCATCCGCTCCCGCCGCGATCCCCGCGAAGGCGAGTGGCGCCACCAGGCCGGCGTCGCCGCCGGCATGGCTCGGGTCCACGATCACCGGCAGGTGCGTCTCGCGCTTCAGCACGGGAATCGCCGAGACGTCGAGCGTGTTGCGCGTTGCGCGCTCGAAGGTGCGGATGCCGCGCTCGCACAGCACGACGCTCGTGTTGCCGTGCGCCATGATGTACTCCGCAGCCATCAGCAGCTCGGTGATGGTGGCCGACAGCCCACGCTTGAGCAGCACCGGCCGCTGCACGCGGCCAAGCTCGGCGAGGAGGGCGAAGTTCTGCATGTTGCGCGCACCGACCTGCAGCATGTCGGCGTGCGCGGCGACGAGGTCCACGTCGCGCGTGTCGAGCACCTCGGTCACCACCGGCAGCCCTTCGCTCGCCCGCACCTCGGCCAGGAGGGCGAGCGCCTCGCGCCCCAGCCCCTGGAAGCTGTACGGCGACGACCGTGGCTTGAACGCGCCGCCGCGCAGCACCGTCGCGCCGGCATCGCGCACGGCGGCCGCCGTCTCGCGCAGCATGTCGTGTCCTTCCACGGAGCAGGGGCCGGCGATCACGGTGATCGCGTCGCCGCCAATGGTGGCGCTCTCGCCCACGCGCACCACCGTGCGGTTCACGCTGAACTCCCGCGACGCGCGCTTGTACGGCTTGAGCACGGGCATCACCGACTCCACGCCGGCGAGCGACCTGAGGGGGATCTCGGCCAGTCGCGCCTCGTCGCCGATGCAGCCGATGATCGTCCGCTGCTCGCCGCGCGAGAGGTGCGTATGCAGGCCGGCCGACTCCACCCGCTCGCGGATGTGATCGAGCTCGGCGTCGGAGATGTCGGGGCGGGTGATGATGATCATGGATGAGGCCTGGCGTGAGGGAGAAGGTGGCGCGAACGAAAAAACGGCCCGTGGAGATCCACGGGCCGTCGGTGTCGCAGTGCGTTGAGCGCTTGCTGCCTCAGTCGCGCATACGTCTCCAACTCCGGCCCGTCGCTGGACGGCCGTAGTAATACGAGAAGACGTAGGAGTAGTGCTGCGCGGAGGTCATGGGGCACAGGATAGGGTCGCGGGCAGCCGGGCGTCAAGAGTGACCCAGAAAAGCGGGAGGAGCGGAAAAGGCCGGATTGAAGCTGAAACGGCAGGATTCTCTCCGCTACGCTGTAGTCTCCATGCGCTGCGTAGCGCCCCGAGGCCGTTCCAATCCATTCAGGAACCTCTGGGGTGTGGAGGCCAGTCCTGATGCGCAGAGCGCAGATCGCGCGAGGGACGGATCCTGCAGTTCCAGGCAGCTCATCCGGCCTTTTCCGCTCCCCCGCTTTTGACAAGGCAAATCGCGCTGCATCATTGGGCATGCGCCCATCCCTGACCCTCCCGCTCCTCCTCGCCGCCCTTCCCGCCTTCGCCCAGTCCGGAAGAGCCCGAGCCCGCACTCTCGGCGTCGCGCCCGGCATCTTCGCGCCCGGCCCGCTCAATGCCATCACCGACGTCGCCGGCGTGAAGGTGGGACAGGTGACGATCAACTCGGGCGACTCGATCCACACCGGCATCACCGCCATCCTCCCGCACGACGGAAACGTCTTCGGCGATCGCGTCCCCGCCGCCGTGCACGTGGGCAATGCCTTCGGCAAGCTCGTCGGATCCACGCAGGTGGAGGAGCTGGGTGAGCTCGAGACGCCGATCCTCCTCACCTGCACCCTGTGCGTGTGGCGCGCCGCCGACGGCCTCGTCGCCGAGCTGCTCGAGATGCCCGGAATGCAACGGGTGCGCTCGATCAATCCCGTCGTCGGCGAGACGAACGATGGGGGTCTGAACGACATCCGCTCACGTCCGGTTACCCGCGCCGACGTGCACGCCGCGCTCGCGAACGCGTCCACCGGAGCGGTCCAGGAGGGGAGTGTCGGCGCCGGGGCGGGCACCGTCGCCTTCGGATGGAAGGGCGGCATCGGCACCGCGTCGCGCGTCCTCCCGAAATCACTCGGCGGATACACCGTCGGCGTGCTCGTGCAGACCAATTTCGGCGGCGTGCTCCAGGTCCTCGGTGTCCCGGTGGGGAAGGAGCTCGGGCGCTACGACTATCAGGGCGTCGTCGGCAACACTCCCGGCGACGGCTCCTGCATGATCGTCATCGCCACCGATGCGCCGATCGCCGAGCGCAACCTGAAGCGCGTCGCCGCGCGCGCGATGGCGGGCCTCGCCCGCACCGGCTCGAGCTTCTCCAACGGGTCAGGTGACTTCGCCATCGCCTTCTCGACGTCGCCACAGGTGCGACGGATGCTGGACACCTCATCGGCGCGCCGTCCGGCCCCCTCGCCGCGCCAATCCGCCGAGCTCGCGAACGACGACGTCTCCCCGCTGTTCGAGGCCGTCATCGAAGCCACCGAGGAGGCGATCTACAACTCGCTCTTCATGGCGACACCGGTGACCTATCGCGGACGCACGGTCGACGCGATTCCGCTCGACAAGGTGCGCGCCATCCTCGACAAGTATCATGTGAAGGGACGGTGACCCAGCGCACATCTGCGTGCTGCTGAGCACGCGGCTGACGTCCTGAAGCGGATTCAGCCGCGAGAAAACACGCAGGGTTCGGCCCTGCGGCCCGCTCCCGTGCACGCGCGTTGCTATGGAACACGGTGCTGTATCGCCCGCGAGGGCGAACCCACCGAACCCGATGCAACGAGGTGAAGCATGATGAAGAGATGGCTGAACTTGACGGTGACACTCCTCCTGGTCGGCGGCGCCGCCCAGGCCCAGGCAACGAGCGACCAGCGCATTCCCGTCCACAAGGACATGCAGATGACGTCGGGCGGTGACGTCTACCTCACGCCCTCCGCCGCCGACTCGGCCGACATCGCCGCGGCACGCGCCGGTGGCTACTGGTTCCGCGCACCGTCCTCCTGCAGCAGCATGGACCTCGGCGAGGCAGCCAACGTCCAGATGAAGACCGACCTCTACGACCCGGCCACCATGATCTCGCCCGACCAGGCCAAGCGGGTCGCGCTCTGCGCCATCCCCGGCCAGATCGGCTCGGGTGAGATGAACAGGAGCGGCAACGGCGCCGAGTACGAGATCGCCATCATCCCGAACGGGAAGAAGACGTACTCCAAGGTGATCGTCGATGCACAGACGGGTGCCGTGCTCTCCACGAAGCAGTTCGGTGGCGCGCGTGGTCTCGCCGGCTGGGTGCGCGAGAGCCTCGAGCACAAGCAGAACACGCCGTAACGGCTCAACGCGCGGGGGAGGAGGAGCGTAGTCAGGGCGACCTCCTCCCCGAGCCCACCCATGCGCGTCCGCTCGACCGCCGCCCTTTTCGGCGCGGCCGTCCTCGCCTTCCCCCTCGTCGTCCGCGCCCAGGCGCGTGCCGTCCCCACGCCGGCCTCCGTCATCGGCTTCGTGCCCGGGACCGACCGAAAGCTTCCCACCTGGAAGCAGGTCACCGACTACTTCACCGCCCTCGACGCCGCCTCGCCGCGCATCCGGGTCCACACGCTGGGCAGGACGACGCTCGGCCGCCCGTTCATCGCCGCCTTCATCGGCGATCCGGCCACGGTCGCCAACCTCGGCAAGCTGCGCGACGACGCGCGCCGCCTCGCCGATCCGCGGCTCACGACCCCGGCGCAGCGCGCCGCACTCCTGCGTGACGGCAAGGTCGTCGTGCTCGTGACGTCCAGCATCCATTCCACGGAAGTCGGTGGCATCCTCACCCCGCTCGACCTGGCATACAGGCTCGTCGCCGGCGAGGACGCGGAGTCGCAGGCGATCCGGAAGAACACGGTGGTGATGCTCGTGCCGTCGCTCAACCCCGACGGCGTGGACATCGTCGGTGACTGGTACCGCAGCTCGCTCGGCACGAAGTGGGAAGGATCCGGCCCGCCGACGCTGTATCACTACT
>DASURL010000175.1:0-4689 GCA_036280075.1 Gemmatimonadaceae bacterium
CATTCCTCCACGGCCTACCCGCGCCGCGGCTGGGATGGAGGCGAGGGGAATCGAACCCCTGACCTCTTGAATGCCATTCAAGCGCTCTCCCAACTGAGCTACGCCCCCAGTGCCGGACGAAATTTCCCCGCCCGGCAGGAACCACGGAGTATAGCCGAGGGTATTCACAGTGTCAACGAAATGGGTCTGGCGAAAATACCCATGGCTGGTATTTTGCAGCGCCCTTTCCTGACTCGCTTCAGATGGGCCTCGGAAGCTTCTTCCGCTCCCGAGTCGCTGATCCGTAGCGATGCGACGCTCGCGTCGCCGCTCACATAGATGCCGACCTCAACGCGCAATTCGCGCGAGGCAACCTCACCATGACCGAAGTGAAGCGTCGTCGTCGCCGCGCGGCACCCGCTGGGATCGCTCCCAACGAGCCCGAGCGCGATATCCTCGACCAGTACCTCTACGAAGTCAGCACCTATCCGCTGCTCAAGGGGACCGAGGAGATCGATCTCGCGCGGAAGATCCGCGCTGGCGATCAGGACGCACTCCAGGAGCTCGTCAAGCGGAATCTCCGCTTCGTCATCTCCGTCGCCAAGAAGTACCAGAACCGCGGGCTCCCGCTCATCGACCTGATCGGCGAGGGGAACGTCGGCCTGCTCACCGCCGCGCGGAAGTTCGACCCCGACCAGGGGGTGAAGTTCATCTCCTACGCCGTGTGGTGGATCCGCCAGGCGATCCTCTCCGCGCTCGCGCGGCAGGGGCGCACGGTGCGCGTGCCGCTCAATCGCACCGCGGATCTCTCGCGCATCATCAAGGCGAGCGAGATCCTGCGCCAGAAGCTCAACCGTGAGCCGAGCCCCGAGGAGCTGAGCCAGCTCACCGGACTCTCGGTGGACGTCGTGCAGTCGCTCGCCGCGCTCAACACGAGCGACGTACGCCTCGACGCGCCGATGGACCCCGAGGGCGATCGCTCGCTCATCGAGCGTTTCGTGGCCGACGAGATGCCGGACACGGAGGAAGAGGCGATGAACCGCTTCCTCACCGACGAGATCGAGCAGGCGCTCGGCACCCTGCCGCCGCGCGACGCCAAGGTGCTGCGCCTCTACTTCGGCCTCGAAGGCGGACGCGAGCATACGCTCGAGGAGATCGGCTCGATGCTCGGCGTCACCCGCGAGCGCGTGCGTCAGCTGCGTGACCGCGCGCTGAAGCGCCTGCGCGAGGGCGACGTCGGACGCGCGCTGGGCAGCTTTGCGGCCTAGCGTCTGACCCGCCGGCGCTTCGCGCCGGCTCGTCTGACCGCCTGATCCGCCCGCCGCTGCGCGGCTGCTCGTCGGACGGTCGAATTCGGAAGGCGGGGGCGGCTCGAAGAGCCGCCCCCGTTTTTTCCCTGCGGAACAGCGAAGATCGAGTCCGCAAGATCTGGCATCAGGCGCGCGCCGGTATCACGTTCCTGATGTCGGCGGTGTGCAGTTATCCGTCCGCCCGTCCGACCGTCCGCCCGTCCGACCCTCATGATCCAGCTCAAGAACGTCTACAAGTCCTTCGGCCCCAAGCACGTCCTCGAGGGGTTCACCCTCGACGTGCCCGAGGGCGAGACGATGGTCATCATCGGCTATTCCGGGACCGGAAAGTCGGTGGCGATCAAGCACATCGTCGGGCTGCTCGAGCCGGATGCGGGCGAGGTGTGGGTCGACGGACTCAACGTCCCCGAGCTGCCCCGACGCGAGCTGTATGCGCTTCGCTCGCGCATCGGCTACGTCTTCCAGTTCGCCGCGCTCTTCGACTCGTTCACGATCGGCGAGAACGTCGCCATGGGGCTGCGCAAGCAGGGCGAGCTCACCGATCGCGAGATCCTGCATCGCGTGGACGAAGCGCTCGACCTCGTGGACCTGCCGGGAGTGAACGACCGTTATCCCGCCGAGCTCTCGGGGGGCATGCGCAAGCGCGTCGGCATCGCCCGCGCCATCGCGCTGCGCCCCAAGTACATCCTGTACGACGAGCCCACCACCGGCCTCGATCCCGTGACCAGCGCCGTGATCGACCAGCTCATGGTGCGCATGCGCGAGAAGCTCCACGTCACCGGTGTGGTGATCACCCACGACATGCGCAGCGCCTATACCGTGGGCACGCGCATCGCCATGCTCTACCAGGGCCGCGTGCGCTGGGAGGGGACGATCGACGAGATCCACAACACGACCGATCCGATCGTGCGGCAGTTCATCGAAGGGCGGCCAACGGAGGATGGCAGCGTGCCCGCCATCACCGCCGCCGCGCCCTGATCCCGCCATGACGCGAGCGCGCGCGTCGCGTGAGACCTCCGCCGGGGGCATCGTCTTCCGCCTGGAGGAGGGCACGCCGCTCTTCCTCCTCATTCGGGACAGCTACGGCAACTGGGGCTTCCCCAAGGGGCACGTCGAGCGCGGCGAAGGCGCCGAGGACGCCGCCCTGCGCGAGGTGCGCGAGGAGACGGGGCTGCGCGAGCTCGCGTCGTGCGGGCTCATCGACACCATCGACTGGTACTTCCGCTTCCGCGGCCGCCTGATCCACAAGTCCTGCCACTTCTACCTCATGGAGACGTCGGAGACGGAGACGGCGCCGCAGCGCGCCGAGGGGATCACGGCCTGCCAGTGGGTGACGTACGGCGAGGCGCACGAGGCGGTCTCCTACGCGAATGCGCGGGAAGTCCTGCGGCGCGCGCGGGAGATGATCGGCACGAGGGAGCAGGCGTGAGCGCCACGTCACGGAATGGCGCGGTGACGCCGCGCCGCGTGGCCACGCCGCTGCCGGTGGTCGTGCTGCATACGACGCGCGACCGCGCGCGGGCGCTGATGCGCGCCACGTTCCCGCGGCGTCGCGCGCGGCTGCTGCTCGCGCGCACCCCCGCCGAGCTGGAGGCGACGATCCGCGCCGAACTGGTGGACGCCGTCATCGTCGACCTCGCGTCGGCGGGCGACGACACCTGGCATGCCGCTGGTCTCGCGCTCGAGTTCCCGACCATCCCCTTCTTCGGCCTGCTCGCGCTGCGTGCGGTGGAAGCACCCACGCTCGCCCAATGCATCACCCTCGACTTCGCCGACGTGCTCGTGGAGTCGGTGGACGATGCCGTGTGCCGCGAGCTGGTGCTGCGCAGCGGGTTTTCGGCTCGCTTCGCCCATGCGCTGCACGATCCTCCGCCGGCACTCGCGCTCGACACTCCGCTGCAGCAGGCGGCGTGGCGCGGCATCGTCGCCTGGGCGGGACGCCCGGTGCGCACCCAGCTGCTGGCCGGCGCCCTCGGCGTGACCCGCGAGCATCTCAGCCGCACCTTCGCCGCGGACGAGTCCCCCAACCTGAAGCGCGTGATCGATCTCGTGCGCCTCATCGCCGCGGCCGAGCTGGCGAAGAATCCGGGCTATGACGTCCGCGACGTGGCGGCGGTGCTCGACTTCGCGAGCTCGTCGCACCTGTCGAGCACGGCGCAGCGGGTGGTGGGGACCAAGCCTGCCTCGCTCTCCCGGCTGCGAGCCGTGGACCTCGTGGACCGGTTCACGCGGGGGCATCGGCGGAGCCGCGGCTAGCGGGGGTGCGCCCCGCCTCCTCGGCGATCTGCCGGTCGAGGTAGACGACGTAGCCGGTGAGCAGGCGTGAGGTGAGTGCCGAGCGAGCCGTGAGCTCCGTGAAGGCGCCGGCGGGGATGAGGTCGGCGTGGCGTGCCACGGCGAGGTGGGATTCCAGGCGGAGCAGGGCCCGCTTCGCGGCCAGGTAGGACTCCCGCTGCTCGCGGCTGGTCGGCCGCGCGTAACCATCGGCGACATGTCCGCCGACGGCGAGGGCCGTCTCCATGAGGGTGTCGGAGACGACCCGGGTCTCGCGGCGGACCGCCGGCCGCACCGCCCGGACGACGTCGCCGGCCAGGGCGACGCTTTCCTGCCAGACCCGAAGCTCCCGGACGCCGGAGGACATGGCCGGATGGTAGTGGGGCGTGGAGAGAATCCGGCACCGGACGGGTGCGTGCGACATCCGATTCACCCCCGCGCACGGCTCGTGCGGGACAGGCCGGGCCAGTTGCTTCCCGGAAGGCCTTGTGATAATTTTCACAAGCTGAACAGCACCCTCCACCAGCAGCTCTTTCCGACCCCACGCATGGCTACCGAGACCACGCTCCGCCCCGGCGAGATCAAGGACATTCTGCTCCGTGAGATCGAAGCCGCCGACCTCCACGAGCTCGACGTCGAGGAAGTCGGTTCCGTCCTCGAAGTGAAGGACGGTATCGCTCGCATCTACGGCCTTGGCAAGGCGATGGCGGGCGAGATGCTCGAGGTTCATTCCAGCGAGACCGGCAACAACATCGTCGCGCTCGCGCTCAATCTCGAAGAAGACAACATCGGCGCCGTCGTCCTCGGCGACTACCTCCAGCTCAAGGAGGGCGACGAGGTCCGCCGCACCGGCCGCGTGCTCGAGGTGCCCGTCGGTCCGGCTCTCGTCGGCCGCGTCGTGGACGCCCTCGGCCGTCCGATCGACGGCCACGGCGACATCCACACCCCCTTCACCCGCAAGGTGGAGAGCGAGGCCCCCGGCATCATCGTCCGCCAGCCGGTGAAGGAGCCGCTGCAGACGGGTATCAAGGCCATCGACTCGATGATCCCGATCGGCCGCGGCCAGCGCGAGCTGATCATCGGCGACCGCGGCACCGGCAAGACGGCGATCGCGATCGACACGATC
>DASURL010000176.1:0-4403 GCA_036280075.1 Gemmatimonadaceae bacterium
CCGCAAGCTCCATCCGCCCGAGGAGAGCGCGGCGATCCAGGCGCAGCGCCGCCAGTTCGGGATCCCGCGCGTGGTGGCGAGCGACGACGCGAAGTCGGAGCTGCGCGGCACGCTGGTGACGCTGAACAACGACCTGCGCGCCGCGCAGGGCCGCACGAGTGATCGCGCCACGCAGCTCCACATTGCGGGGGCGATCAAGCGGATCGACGAGATCCTGAACCCGAAGAAGTAGATCCTTCGGATCGGGATGGTTGAACGAGAACGGGGTCCGCGCGAGCGGGCCCCGTTCTGCATGGTGGCGATAGTTCGTGGAACTACAAGGGCGAATACGCAAGTCGGTGGAGCTACAACGGCGAGTACGCGAGTAGACTCGGTACGCTCGGTAGGAAGACTGGCATACTGGCCCCAGGAATTCGGGGCTGTTCGCGGACGAATCGCGGCGCCGCCGCCGAGCCTCCATGCGCTGCGACGGTCAGCGGCAGTCTCCGCAAGGAAATGTCGGCGCATTCCTGGAAGTGGTATGCCAATCCCGGTACGAGGTACCGAGGTTACCAGCGTACTCGCCGTTGCAGTATCACATGAAGAACGTGCTCGCCCAATCCGGGTACCATGCAGCATGTCATCCCTCCGCCTCATCGCCGCCGTGGCGCTCGTCGTGCTGCTCCCGGCGCGTGCTCTGCGTGCGCAGTCCGCTTCGCCGCACGACGACGAGCCGGTCTGCCTCGGCTTCTCGTTCGGCACGTGGACGCCGGCGCTGAACTGGAAGGGGGCGGGGCATGGCGAGATGCCGGATGCGAAGGTGCTGCAGCACGCGCCGTCCGGGCGGGACTGGGCATCGGACGCGGGCGCGGGAGAGCCCGACTCGCTGCTGATCCTCTATCCGGCGTGGTGGCCGGCGGGGGTTCGCGTCGACCTGCCAACGCGCACGCCGGCGCAGGGAGACACGGTGGTCGGTCGGGCGAGCGCCTTCGTGGCGAATGGCGAGGTGAAGCCGCCGCAAGCGCGGGTCAGGGCGTGGCGCGTGGCGTGCAAGCGCTGAGCGCTACATCCCTCGGCAGTTCCGCTGGTTCGCTCGCCGATCACTCGGGCCGTTCAGGTCCTGGCCCGGCCGCTCCACGCTCACTGTGTACTTCGCACCAGGCACGCCCGACGATCGCAGCGTGATCGTCCCGTTCTGGTCGGTGCGGTACCAGGGCACTCCCGCCCGCCGATAGAGTGCCTTCGCCTGCTCGTGCATGTGCCCGTAGTCGTTCTCGGCGCCGAGCGACACGACGAGCAGCGACGGCTGCACGAGCTGCAGGTAGCGCGCGGTCACGCCGTTGCAGCTCCCGTGATGGTCGGCCTTGAGGACGTCCACCTTCATGCCGGGACTGACGCCGTACTTCGCCGAGCGATCGAACCACTGGATCGCCTGGTGCTCGGCGTCTCCCGCCAGCCACATCGTGAAGCTCGCCGAGTCGGGGCCGACGAGCTTGAGCGCCACCGAGCGGTTGTTCGCGCCTCGCCCCCTGGGGTCGGGACGCATGATGTGCAGCACCGCCCCGCCGCGGAGGGTCACGTCGCAGAGTGCCCGACCGGTAGCACATGGATCATCGGTGTCGCGGTAGGTCAGCGATCCCTGCCGCACGCGTGACGCGATGGAATCGCGCAGCCGCTGCAGCGTGACGTTGGGCGACGGATCCTGGTTCTCCCAGAAGAAGCGCACGACGATGTGCCGCCGCGACGCGAACAGCTCGCGCAATCCCTGGTAGTGATCCGCATGCTGGTGCGTGAGGATCACCGCGTCCACGGTGTCGCCGTTCAGCTTCAGCGCATCGAGATGCCTGCCGAGCGCGGCGGGGTCGGGGCCACCGTCCACGAGCACGGTGGACCCGCCATTCTGGACGAGGATCGCGTCGCCCTGCCCGACGTCGAGCACGCGCACGACGAGCTCGCGGGCTGCCGGGCGCTGGGCAGTCGCCGGTGCTGCGATGCACGCGGCAGCGACGAAACCCAGCACCCAGCGGCGCGTCATGCGGTCTGCTGCTCGGCGATCACCATCTTCGCCGCCTCGACGACCTTGTCCACCGTCACGCCGAGCTCGTCGTACACCTTCTCGTACGGCGCGCTCGCGCCATAGCGGTCGATGCCGAGCACCACGCCGTCGGGGCCGATCCAGCGATACCAGGGCATGGTGGCCGCCGCCTCGATCGAGACGCGCGGCACGCCCTTCGGCAGCACCGATGCCTGGTACTCCGCCGACTGCCGCGCGAACAGCTCCATGCTCGGCATGCTCACGACGCGCGTGCGGACGCCCTGCTCCTTCAGCTTCTCGCGCGCCGTGATGATGAGCGCCACCTCGCTCCCGCTCGACAGCAGCACGACCTGCGGGTCGCCGCCCTCGGCGTCGGCCAGCACGTAGGCCCCCTTCGAGAGGCCTTCGGCCGACGCATACACCTTGCGGTCGATGAAGCCGAGCTTCTGGCGTGTGAGCACCAGGCACACGGGGCCGCCCTCGTGGCGGATGGCCGCCTTCCACGCCTCCGCCGTCTCCGTCGCATCGGCGGGGCGGATGACGACGATGTCGGGGATGGCGCGCAGCGCGGCGAGCTGCTCCACCGGCTGGTGCGTCGGGCCGTCCTCGCCGAGGCCGATGGAGTCGTGGGTGTAGATGTAGATCACCCGCTGCCGCATGAGCGCGGCGAGGCGGATGGGCGGGCGCATGTAGTCGCTGAAGATCAGGAAGGTGCCGCCGAAGGGGATGACGCCCTTGTGCAGCACCATCCCGTTCATGATGGCGCCCATGCCGTGCTCGCGGATGCCGAAGTGCATGTACCGCGCGCCGTAGTCGCCCGGCGCGAAGTTGCGCCACGTCTTGATGCTCGTGCCGTTGCTCGGCGTGAGGTCGGCCGAGCCCCCCATCAGCTCGGGGAGGATGGGGGCGAGCGCGTTGAGCACGGTGTTGCTCGCCGCGCGGCTGGCGACGTTGCCGTTCTCCCTGGTGAACGACGGAATCACCTTCTCCCAGCCCGGCGGCAGCTCGCCGGCCAGGCGACGACGCAGCTCCTTCGCCGGCTGCGGGAAGGCGAGGGTGTAGGCGTCGAGCGCCCGCTGCCACTCGGCGCGCGCCGCGGCGCCGCGCTCCTTCACTTCGCGCCAGTGCGCGAGCGCCTCGTCGGGGACGAAGAAGGTCGCGTTGGGCTTCGGCCAGCCGAGTGCTTCCTTGGTGGCCACGACCTCGTCGGCGCCGAGGGGCTCGCCATGGGCGGAGGCGGTGTCCTGCTTCTTCGGGCTGCCGTAGCCGATGTGGGTGCGCGTGACGACCATCGTCGGGCGCGAGGGGTCGGCCTTCGCCTCGGCGATGGCGCGGTCGATGGCGTCGAGGTCGTTCACGTCGGCGATGTGCAGCACCTGCCAGCCGTAGGCCTCGAAGCGCTTCGCCGTGTCGTCGGTGAAGGTGAGGTCGGTGCTGCCGTCGATCGTGATGCGGTTGTCGTCGTAGAAGCCGATCAGCTTCCCGAGCTTGAAGTGGCCGGCGAACGACGCCGCCTCATGGGAGACGCCTTCCATGAGGTCGCCGTCGCTGCAGATGAAGTAGGTGTAGTGATCGACGATGCCATGTCCGTCGCGGTTGAACGTCGCCGCGAGGTGCGCCTCGGCCACCGCCATGCCGACGGCATTGCCCACGCCCTGGCCGAGGGGCCCGGTGGTGGTCTCGACGCCGGGGGTGTGGGTGTGCTCCGGATGTCCCGGCGTCCGGCTGCCCCACTGGCGGAACTGCTTCAGGTCCTCGAGCGAGAGGTCGTACCCGCTCAGGTAGAGGCAGCTGTAGAGGAGCATGGACGCATGGCCGCACGAGAGCACGAAGCGGTCGCGATCGGGCCACTGCGGATCGGCCGGATCGTGCTTCATGTGCTTCGTGAAGAGGGAGTATCCCAGGGGCGCGAGGGCCATCGGCGTGCCGGGGTGACCGGAGTTCGCCTTCTGGACCGCATCCATGGAGAGGGTGCGGACTGTATTGATGCAGAGCAGGTCGAGCGCAGTGGCGGGCATGGCGGAGAATCGGGTGAGGCGGAAAGATAAACTGATAGCAAGTCGGGGCGCGCCGCGTGGAACGCGGCGCTTTCCGGGCGCTGGCCCGTCGCTTCGCGCCGGGCCTGTGCTCTCGGGGCGGCGGCGCGGGGCGCCGCCTGTCGGGAAGGGCGTTTCCGGTGCGGCGTTTTGCCGGATTGGTGGGGCGTTGCCGGCTCGGTGTGCCGTTCCCCGAGAGCGCGCGCAGCGCGCGCCCCGACTAGCCTTTAGTGGACGTACAGCATTCCCGCCCACGGCGTGCGCATCGCGTCCACGCGAACGCCTGCCGCGCTGGAGCGGAGGTACTCGCTCACCGCCTCCGGCGTGGCGTAGGGGTGCGCTTCCAGGTAGAG
>DASURL010000177.1:0-10838 GCA_036280075.1 Gemmatimonadaceae bacterium
CAAGCCGAGATCAAGGAGCTCGCCCGCACCTTCGCGGCGGCGGAGATTGCGCCGCATGCCGCGCAGTGGGACCGCGAGGCGTGCTTTCCGCTCGAGGTCGCGCATCGCATGGGCGAGCTCGGCTTTCTCGGCATGCTGATCCCCGAGGAGTACGACGGGCTCGGGCTCGACACGGTGTCGTACCTGCTCGCGCTGGAGGAGATCGCGCGCGGAGACGCCAGCGCGGCGGTGCTGATGAGCGTGCACAACTCGCTCCCCACGCAGATGCTGCTCCACTTCGGCAGCGAGGCGCAGAAGGAGCGGTACCTCAAGCCGATGGCGCGTGGCGAGATGATCGGCGCCTTCTCCCTCAGCGAGCCGGAGGCCGGCTCCGATGCGTCGGCGCTGCGCTGCCAGGCGGTGCGTGACGGCGACGACTGGCTCCTCACCGGCACGAAGAGCTGGGTCACCTCGGGCAGCTTCGCCGACGTCATCATGGTCATGGCGCGCACCGACACGCCGGACCATCGGCGCGGCAGCCGCGGCATCTCGGCGTTCATCGTCACGCCGGACCTGCCCGGCTTCCATGTGGGCAAGAAGGAGGAGAAGATGGGGCTGCGCGCCTCGCCCACCGTGCAGCTCACCTTCGACGGCCTGCGCGTGCCGGCCGCGAACCTGCTCGGCGAGGAAGGGCAGGGGTTCGTGTACGCGATGCGCTCCCTCGACAACGGCCGGCTCGGCATCGCGGCGCAGGCACTCGGCATCGCCCAGGCGGCGCTCGATGCCTCGCTGGATTACGCGGCCGAACGGAAGCAGTTCGGGAAGCCGATCCGGGAGTTCGAGGCGATCCAGTTCAAGCTCGCCGACATGGGGGCGCGCATTGCCGCGGCGCGTGCGTTGCTGCATGCCACGGCCGCGGAGAAGGATCGCGGACACTCCACCACGCTGTACGGCTCGATGAGCAAGCTGCTCGCGAGCGAGGCCGCCATGTGGGTCACCACGCAGGCGGTGCAGATCTTCGGCGGGTACGGCTACGTGAAGGACTACCCCGTCGAGAAGCTCTTCCGTGACGCCAAGATCACGGAGATCTACGAGGGCACCTCGGAGATCCAGCGCATCGTCATCGCGCGGGAGCTGTACGCCAACCACCACTCCAACTAGCGCGAGTGCACTCACCATGAAGCTCTTCGACACGATTGCCGCGATGGGACACGAGCAGCTCGTGCTCTGCAACGATACGTCGGCCGGCTACCGTGGCATCATCGCCATTCACAGCACCACGCTCGGACCGGCCCTCGGCGGGACGCGCTTCTGGAACTACGCCAGCGACGAGGAGGCGATCGTCGACGCCCTCCGCCTCGCCCGCGGCATGACGTACAAGAATGCCGTGGCCGGCCTCAACCTCGGCGGCGGCAAGTCGGTCATCATCGGAAACAACAAGACGACCGACCGCGAGATGATCTTCCGCGCGCACGGGCGCTTCGTCGAGTCGCTCGGTGGCCGCTACATCACCGCCGAGGACGTGGGCACGAGCACGGCGGACATGGACTACGTCCACATGGAAACGAAGAACGTCACCGGGCTCGCCGGCCGCTCGGGCGACCCGTCGCCGGTGACGGCGCACGGCGTCTTCCGCGCCATCCAGGCGTCGGCGAAGGAGAAGTGGGGCTCCGACGACCTGAGTGGCCGCACGGTCTCCGTGCAGGGGGCCGGCCACGTCGGCTATTTCCTCTCCAAGGAGCTGCACGAGGCGGGGGCGAAGCTGATCATCACCGACATCGACGCCGAGCGGGTCAAGCAGGTGGTGAGCGAGTTCGGCGCGCGCGCCGTCGCGCCCGACGAGATCTATGGGGTGCAGGCGGATATCTTCGCCCCCTGTGCGCTGGGCGGCATCATCAACGACAAGACGATCCCGCAGCTCAAGGTGGAGGTCGTGTCCGGCGCGGCGAACAACGCGCTGCTCGAGGATCGCCATGGCGAGGTGCTGGACCAGAAGGGAATCCTCTACGCGCCTGATTACGTGGCGAACGCGGGCGGCGTGATCAACGTCTACTCCGAGCTCGCCGGCTGGAGCTCGGCGCGCGCCTTCCGCAAGGCGGACGAGATCTACGATACGGTGCTCAAGGTCTTCAAGATCGCGAAGACCGACAAGGTGCCGACGTACGTCGCCGCCGACCGCCTCGCCGAGCAGCGCATCGCCGCGGTGGGCGGGCTGGTGCGGACGTGGCCGCAGTGGCCCAACAAGTAACGATGTCCTCCCCGATCCTCATCGCCTCCGACCACGCCGGCTTCGAGCTGAAGGAGCAGCTCGAGCGGCAGTTGATCGAGCTGGGCTACGAGGTGGAGGACCTCGGTCCGGCCACCGACGCGTCCGCCGATTACGCCGACTACGCGCATCCGCTGGCGAAGCGCATATCGGAAGGGACGGCGGCGCGCGGGGTGCTGCTCTGCGGCACGGGACTCGGCATGTCGTACACGGCGAACCGGTATCCGCACGTCCGCGCCGCGGTGGCGTGGGCGCCGGAGGTCGCGGCGCTGGCGCGCGAGCACAACGATGCGAACGTGCTCGTGCTGCCGGCGCGGTTCGTCGGCGAGGACGAGGGGAAGGCGATCCTGAAGGCATGGCTCGAGACGCCGTTCGCCGGCGGCCGCCATGCGCGGCGCGTCGCCAAGATTGAGCGTGAAGGGAATTCAACCGAGGAGAGTCGCTGATGTCGTCGTGGTCTGACTGGGAGCGCTGCCCGCCCGGAGAGGCGCTGCGCGAGGGCGACCCGGAGGTCGCCGGCCTGATCGAGGAGGAGATCGCGCGGCAGAACGAGGGGCTCGAGCTCATCGCGAGCGAGAACTTCGTGTCGCCGGCCGTGCTCGAGGCGATGGGCTCGCCGCTCACCAACAAGTACGCCGAAGGACTGCCGGGCAAGCGCTATTACGGCGGCTGCGAGGTGGTGGATCGCATCGAGCAGCTCGCGATCGATCGCGCGAAGACGCTGTTCGGCGCCGAGCACGCGAACGTGCAGGCGCACTCCGGTGCCCAGGCAAACGCGGCGGTCTTCCTCGCCTTCCTCAAGCCGGGCGACACCTTCCTCGGCATGGACCTCTCGCAGGGCGGGCACCTCACCCATGGCTCGCCGGTGAACTTCTCCGGCCTGCTCTACAAGGCGGTGTCGTACGGCCTCGACGACGCGGGCTACATCGACATGGGCGCCGTGCGCCGGCAGGCGCAGGAGCACCGGCCGAAGATGATCATCGCCGGCTACAGCGCGTACCCGCGCGTGATCGACTTCGCCGCCTTCGCCGGGATCGCGAAGGAGGTGGGTGCGATCTTCATGGTGGACATGGCGCACTTCGCCGGGCTCGCCGCCACGGGCGTGTATCCGTCCCCGGTGCCGCACGCCGACGTCGTCACGACCACGACGCACAAGACGCTGCGTGGACCGCGCGGGGGGATGATCCTCTGCAAGGAGCAGCATGCGGCGGCGATCAACAAGGCGATGTTCCCCGGCACCCAGGGCGGTCCCCTGGAGCACGTGATCGCGGCCAAGGCGGTGGCGCTCAAGGAGGCGCTCGATCCGTCGTTCAGGGTGTACACGAAGCAGATCGTCGCCAACGCCCAGGCGCTGGCGAAGGCCCTCGTGTCGCGCGACTACCAGCTCGTGTCGGGGGGCACCGACAACCACCTCATGCTCGTCGACCTGCGCAACAAGCACCTCACCGGCAAGGTGGCGGAGAAGGCGCTGGATGTGGCGGGGATCACGGTGAACAAGAACACCGTGCCGAAGGAGACGCAGTCGCCCTTCGTGACGAGCGGGATCCGCATCGGCACGCCAGCGGTCACGACACGTGGCATGAAGGAGCCGGAGATGGAGCAGATCGCCTCGCTCATCGATCGCGTGCTGATGGCGCCGGACGACACGGCGCTGGCGGCGCGCGTCAGGGACGAAGTCCGGGCCCTCGCGGGGCGCTTCCCCCTCTATCCCGAGGTCTCGCGGGTCTGACGCGACTTCGCCGTTGTGCGATGGCCGGCCGCGCCCCATCTTGGAAGGGGCCGCGGCCGGCTGCGGCGGCCCACCGACCCGCCTTCCCAAGGGTGGGTCCGCGTTTCATTTCTGTGCATCAGGAGCAGTAGCAGCAGTGCCCGAACTCGCCTTCCGCGACGGCATCATGGATCGCATCCGCCTGCGTGAGCAGCGGTTCGACGAGCGCGCGTACCTCTTCGTGCTCGGCGCGCTGGAGTATTGCCAGCAGCGGCTTCCGGAACGGCGCCACATCACGGGGCGCGAGCTGGCGCTCGCCTGCCGCGACCTGGCTCTCGAGCGGTTCGGCGTGATGGCCCGCATGGTCCTCGAGCACTGGGGGGTGCGCAGCACCTCCGACCTCGGCGACGTGGTGTTCACGCTCGTGGAGCTCGACCTGCTGATGAGCCAGGCCAGCGATACGCGCGACGAGTTCGTGGACGTCTTCGACTTCGACCAGGCGTTCGAGCGCGACTACCCGTGGTGTGCCCAGTTCGTCTGATCTCATCCCTGCCATGACCGCGCTTCCGGAGCTTCCGCCCTGTCGCAAGTGCGACGAAGGTGTACTGCTCCCGCTCAGCGACTACGGTCGCGACGGCGCCCCGATCATCTTCAAGGCGTGGGCGTGCAGCAATCCGGCGTGCGGCTTCAATGTCCGCATCGACAACGGCGAGCTGAGCTACGGCCGCGTGATCGGCGCGTCGCAGAAGTAGCGGGCACCGTCCTCCACTCCCGCACTCTCCCGTGAGCTCTCCGCACGAGGCAGCGCCGCGCGCACTCGTGGTAAATGCCGCTGGTGCCGCCCGCGCCGATGCGGGAGCCATCGCCGCAGGCATTCCGTCGCGAGCCCTGATGCGCTGCGCAGGCGCGGCTGCGGCGGCAGAGATCGCGCGACGATTCCCCGAGCTGCTCGCGGATGGCGTGGTGATCGCCACCGGCGCGGGGAACAACGGCGGCGATGGATGGGTGGTGGCGCAGGCGCTCCGTGCCGTCGGTATTCGCGTACGCGTGATCGAATGCGCCGATGCCGCCACGCCGGATGCGCGCGCCGAGCGGGACGCGGCGGTGGCGCTCGACATTCCGGTGCGACGCGACTTTCGCGCGCTGGGCGATGGCACCGAGCGCATCGTCGTGGACGCGCTCCTCGGCACCGGCTTTCGCGGCGACACGGAGCTGCGCGAGCCGATCGCCGGCGCGGTGAGGCTGCTCGCCGAACGAGGCCGGCGCGGGGCGTGCATCGTCGCGCTGGACGTTCCGTCGGGGCTCGATGCCACGAGCGGCGCGAGTCGCGGAGACCTTCGAGCGGCGCTCACGCTCACGTTCGGGACCGCGAAGCGCGGCCAGCTCGTCGCGCGCGCGCTGTGCGGTGAGGTCGTCGTGCTGGACATCGGGCTCGGCACGCACGTGCAGGCGGCCGGTGGAGCACCGCTCGTGGATGCGCGCTGGTTCCGCCATGCGCTGCCCGCCATCGCGGCCGACGCGCACAAGGGAACGCGTGGCAGCGTGGCCATCGTCGGGGGCGCGCAGGGTATGGGTGGCGCGTCCGTCCTCGCTGCGCGTGCCGCACTGCACAGCGGCGCTGGCCTCGTGAAGTGCGTGGTCGCCCCCGAGTCGTTGCCGTCGGTTCAGGAGGCGGTGCCCGCAGCGCTCGCCGCAACGTGGCCCATGGACGACGGGATCGCCCGTCGCGACATCGGCGACTGGGCCGACGTGGTGCTGATCGGCCCCGGCCTCGGCCGCGGCGACGCGCGCGCGATGGTGGAGCGAGTGCTGCGTGCATTCGACGGCCCGGTGGTGCTCGACGCCGACGCGCTCAACGCCTTCGCGAACGACGCCGACTCCCTCGCCCCCCTCCTGCGCAATCGCGCCGCTCTCCTCACCCCACACCCGGCCGAGTTCGCCCGCCTCGCCGGCGATGGCGCCACGGTGGAGCAGGTGCTCGCCGACCGATTCGAGTGGCCGACGCGCCTCGCCGCGCGCAGCGGCGCCGCAGTGCTGCTCAAGGGCACGCCCACTGTCGTCGCCTCTCCGTCGGGAGGCACCACCGTCGTCGCCGAGGGCACCCCGATCCTCGCCACCGGCGGCGCGGGTGACCTGCTCGGCGGGATTGCCGTCACCCTGCTCGCCCAGGTGCGCGACGGCGCGCTCGCCGGTGCGCTCGCCGCATTCGCGCACGGTCGCGCCGCGTGGAAGGTGAACGCGCGCGACGTGCGTGGCTACACGCTCGATGACGTGCTGCGCGAGCTGCCGAGCGTGTGGTCGCTCGAGACCCCGCCGCCGCGTCCGCCCGTCATCGCCGACCTCCCGGCCGTGGGTGAGCGCCGATGAGCCTGCGTGATTTCGAATGGAAGGCCGAACCCCACCTCGCCCTCGGCCACGGTGCGGAGTTCGACGCCATCCGCGCCATGCTGCACGAGTGGGGGCCGCGCGCCTCGGGGATCGGGGACGATGCCGCCGTGCTGGACGTGGCGGCGGGGCAGCGACTCGTCGTCAGCACCGATGCCTCGTTCGAGGGCGTGCACTTCCGGCGCGAATGGCTGTCGGCGCAGGAGATCGGCGCGCGGGCGGTGACCGCCGCGCTCAGCGACCTCGCGGCGATGGCGGCGGCGCCACTCGGTCTCCTGCTGGCACTCGGCGTGCCCGAGGCGTGGCAGCAGGAGCTTCCCGAGGTCGCGCGCGGTGTCGGGCATGCGGCCGGCGAAGCCGATTGTCCCATCGTCGGTGGGAACGTCACGCGGGCGCGCGAGCTGTCGCTCACCATCACGGTGCTGGGCGCGACGGAGCGTCCCCTGCGCCGCGACGATGCGCGGGTGGGTGACGTGGTGTTCGTCACGGGGCGGCTCGGTGGCCCCGGTGCCGCGCTGGAGGCGCTGCAGTCGGGGCGCGTCCCCGACGCCGGCCACCTGGCGCGCTTCGCCGGCCCGCGCGCCCGGCTGCGCGAGGCCCGCTGGCTCGCCGCCGCCGGCGCCCGCGCGGCGATCGACATCTCCGACGGACTCGGCGCCGACCTCACCCACCTCGCCCGTGCGAGCGGCGTCACGATCGAGCTCGCCGTCGATCGCGTCCCGTGCATCGAGGGCGTGTCGCCGGACGAGGCGCTGACGAGCGGGGAGGAGTACGAGATCGTCGTCGCCTTCCCGCCCGACGCCGCCCCCGACACCGTGGCCTTCGAGGCGCTGTTCGGCATCCCGCTCACGCGCATCGGCGTCGTGCGTCCCGCCGCAGGCGAGCCCGTGCGGGCCGTCGGCGCGCGCGTTGACCATGTCCGCGGGCACGATCACCTTTCCTGACATGCGCACGCTGCTCGCTGCCATCGCCCTCTGGTTCGCCACCATCCTGCTCGCGCCGGTCGCCGTGTTCGCCAGCCTGCTCGGCTTCCGCGACGAGAAGGGAGGACGCGTGCAGCAGTGGTGCATGCGCACCTGGGCGAGGTGCCTCTGCGCGGCGGCGGGTGCGAAGGTCGTGCTGCACGGCGCCGAGCACATCACGAAGGGCCAGGGCACCGTGTACGCCAGCAACCACGTGAGCTGGTTCGACGTGTTCGCCATCGCGTCGGTCCTGCCGCGCTACACCTTCGTCGCCAAGGCGGAGCTGCGGAAGATTCCCATCTTCGGCTGGGGCGCCGAGGGCGCGGGCGTCGTGTTCCTCGAGCGCGACAACCGGAAGTCGGCGTTCGAGTCGTATCAGCGCGTGGCCGAGAAGATCCGCCAGGGCTTGAGCGTGGTCGTCTGCCCCGAGGGGACGCGGGGCAGGAGCTACGCGCTGCGTCCCTTCAAGAAGGGGCCGTTCGTGCTCGCCATCGCCGCCGGCGCGCCCGTGGTGCCCGTGGTGGTGTACGGGGCGCGCGAGGTGCAGCCCAAGGGGAGCTTCCGCATCCACGCCGGCACCATCCACGTCCACCTGCTCGAGCCGGTGCCCACCGTGGGCTACGACTACGAGCACCGCCACGCCCTGATGCGCACGGTGTGGGAGCGCATGGCCGAGGTCCTGCGCACCGAGTACGGCGTCGAGTCCGAAGGTGACGCCATCGCACCGGCGGCGCGGCAGTCCGCCTGACCGTTCACCGATCACACCCGGCGCATCGCGCCGATGACCACCATGAGCTTCATGAACATGCCAGCCACGATCGCCGACATTCGTGCCCGCGAGATCCTCGACAGCCGCGGCAATCCCACCGTCGAAGCCGACGTCATGCTCGTCAGCGGCACGACGGGCCGCGCGGCGGTGCCGAGCGGCGCGAGCACGGGTGAGCACGAGGCCAACGAGCTCCGCGACAACGACAAGGAGCGCTATGGCGGCAAGGGCGTGACGCTCGCCGTGCAGAACGTCAACGAGACCATCGCGCCGGGGCTCGCCGGCGCCGACGCGAGCGACCAGATGGCGATCGACGCCGCGCTGATCGAGATGGACGGCACGGCGAACAAGTCCAACCTCGGCGCGAACGCGATCCTCGCCGTGTCCATGGCGTGCGCGCGCGCGTCGGCCGAGGAGTTCGGCATGCCGCTCTGGCGCTACCTCGGCGGCCCGATGTCGCGCGTCATGCCCGTGCCGATGATGAACATCCTCAATGGCGGGGCGCATGCCACCAACACGGTGGACCTGCAGGAGTACATGATCGTGCCCGTGGGCGCGGAGACCTTCGCCGACGCGCTGCGCATGGGCGCCGAGGTGTTCCATTCGCTGAAGAAGGTGCTCGTGAAGCGGAAGCTGAGCACCGGCGTGGGCGACGAGGGTGGCTTCGCGCCCGACCTGAAGAACGATGAGGAGGCCATCACGGTGGTGATCGAGGCGATCGAGGCCGCCGGCTACAAGCCCGGCCAGGAGATCGCGCTCGCGCTCGACGCCGCGGCGAGCGAGCTGTACAAGGGGGGCAAGTACACCTTCAAGAAGAGCGGCGCCGGGACGAAGGACGCGGCGGGGATGGTTGACCTCTACGAGAAGTGGATCAACGAGTATCCCATCGTCTCGATCGAGGACGGCCTCGCCGAGGACGACTGGGACGGCTGGAAGCTCCTCACCGAGCGCATCGGCGACCGCTGCCAGCTCGTGGGCGACGACATCTTCGTGACGAACACCGAGCGCCTGGCGCGCGGGGTCGAGAACGGCGTGGGGAATGCCATCCTGATCAAGCTGAACCAGATCGGCACCGTGACCGAGACGCTGGAGACGATCGAGATGGCGCGCGCGGCGGGCTATCTCTCCATCATCTCGCATCGTTCGGGAGAGACGGAGGACACCTTCATCGCCGACCTCGCCGTGGGCACCGGCGCCGGCCAGATCAAGACCGGCTCCGCGTCGCGCACCGACCGCGTGGCGAAGTACAACCAGCTCCTGCGCATCGAGGAGCAGCTCGGCCCTGCCGCGGAGTATCCGGGCGGCGCGATCTACGGGCTGTAGTCGCTCGTGGCGAAGCGCGGCGGCAAGGGAGCACGCACCACCGGCGAGCTGCTGAAGCGGCTCGTCGTGGTCGTCGTCGTGCTCGCCGCGCTCGCCTTCGCGGTGCAGGGCGGCGAGTACGGCACCACCGACTTGTGGCGGCAGAAGCAGCGGAAGAAGGTGCTGCTCGGCTCCATCGACTCGCTGCAGCAGATGGTGGATTCACTGAAGCGCTACAAGCACCGGCTGCAGACGGACCCCGCGTTGCAGGAGCGCATCGCGCGCGAGGAGTTCGGCATGGTGCGCGGGGACAAGGAGCTGCTGTACCGGTTCGCGGAACCGGCGGACACGACGCGGGACCCGGTGCCGCGATGATGGATTCGCTTGCCCGACGAGCGCGCAGCGTCATCGGCTGATTCGGCCGGCGCACGGCCGGCGTCGTCGCACCGGCGGCCGCGCGTGCATCGTGGCGTCGCTCTCGCCATCGCGGCGGCCGTGCTGTTCGGGGCGAGCACGCCGTTCGCGAAGCTGCTCCTCCGCGACACGTCGCCCGGGTTGCTCGCAGGACTGCTCTACCTGGGGTCCGGTGCCGGCCTGCTGGCCGTCTGGCTCGTGCGACGTGAGGGTGCCAGGCGCGAGGCGCCCCTCACGAGGCGCGACGTGCCCTGGCTCGCCGGCGCGATCGCGGCCGGTGGAGTGATCGCTCCCTTGCTCCTCATGCTCGGCCTCGTGCGGACGCCGGCGTCGAGCGCGTCGCTGCTCCTCAACCTCGAGGGCGTGCTCACCGCGCTCCTCGCGTGGTTCGTCTTCCGCGAGAACGTCGATCGGCGCATCGCGCTCGGCATGGCGGCCATCGTCGCCGGTGGCGTGCTGCTCTCGTGGCAGGGACGCGTCGAGCTGGGCGGCCTTGCCGGTCCGTTGCTCGTTGCCGGTGCGACGCTCGGCTGGGCGATCGACAACAACCTGACGCAGAAGGTCTCGGCGGGCGACCCGGTGCAGATCGCCATGCTCAAGGGGCTCACCGCGGGAAGCGTGAACACGGCGATCGCGCTCGCGTCGGGTGCCCACTGGCCAGCGCTGCCGCGTGTGGGCGGGGCGCTTCTGCTGGGGTTCCTGAGCTACGGGGTGAGTCTCGTGCTGTTCGTCCTCGCGCTGCGCGGGCTCGGCACGGCGCGCACGGGCGCCTACTTCTCCACGGCGCCCTTCGTCGGCGCCATCGCGTCGCTCCTGATCTTCCGGGAGCGGCCGAGCGTCGGCTTCGTCGTGGCGGCCGCGCTGATGGGAATCGGTCTCTGGCTCCATCTCACCGAGCGACACGACCACGAGCACCGCCACGAGGCGATGACGCACGAGCACGCGCACGTGCACGACGAACATCACCAGCACGTGCACGGGCCGCACGACCCGCCGGTCTCCGACCCCGCACCGCACACGCACCTGCACCAGCACGAGCCGCTGGTGCATTCGCAC
>DASURL010000178.1:0-5764 GCA_036280075.1 Gemmatimonadaceae bacterium
GGACCGCAACACGTACAGCACGAAGAACATGGCCACCGCGAGCGGTGGTTCGGCGATCGACGTGCTGCGAAACGTGCCGTCGGTGGAAGTGGACGGCACCAACAATGTCAGCCTGCGCGGCAACCAGAACGTCGTCGTACAGATCAACGGTCGCTCGTCTCCGCTCAAGGGGGAGCAGCTCGGCAATTTCCTCGCGCAGCTTCCGGCCAACGCGGTGAAGCACGTCGAGGTCTCCACGAATCCCTCGGCGAAGAACGATCCGGAAGGGACGGCGGGGATCCTCAATATCGTGCTCAACCAGGAGGCCGAGATCGGCCTGAGCGGCGGCATCACCGCCGGCACGGGCACCACGGGTTCGAGCAACCTTTCCGGCAACATCGGCCAGCAGCGCGGGCCGCTCACCGTGCTCCTCTCGGCGAGCCTCTATCGCGACAGCCGCGAGATGACGGGCGAGGCGGCGCGCACCAACCTGTTCAGCGGCGGGCCCGCGTACGTGGACACGCGCACGACGGGCACGATGGAGCCGCTGTCGAAGGGCTTCACCCTCCGCTCCGAGTATCGGTTCGACAAGGCGAACGCCCTCGCGTTCGACGCCTTCGCCTACGGCGGGCGCCGCGGCAACAACAGCATTTCGCGCTTCACCGACCTCGATGCGTCGCGCGACCTGATCGGCGCCTACGACCAGTACACGAACAACCGCTCGCACAACCTCTCGCAGGACTACACGCTCGGCTTCCATCGCGCGGCGAAGCCGAAGGATCCGAAGCTCGACGCGGAGCTTCGCTACTCGACGAACAGCGACGAGGGCGACGTGAGCATGTACGGCGTGGTTGGTGACTACGATCCGTCCATCACCTCGCGGACACTGCAGAACGAGCGCGACCACAGCACGAGCGCGTATCCGTCGTGGAACCTGCAGACGGACTATTCGCGCCAGCTTGCAGCGAGCACGAAGCTGGAGACCGGCTTCAAGGGCACCTCGCGGAGCACGCAGGAGGATTTCACGGCGGCGTACCTGGATTCGGCGAGCGGGGCGTACGTGAGCGCTCCCGAGCGTGATCGCGCGTTCGATTATCGCGAGCGCATCGGGGCGGCGTACGCCGTGCTCTCGCACCAGGTAGGCAAGGTGCAGGCGCAGGGCGGGCTGCGGCTCGAGGAGGCCTCCACCCGCTTCGCCCTCCCCGGCGTGGCCCAGGCCACCGACAACCGCTACGGCAGCGCGTTCCCGAGCGCGATCGTCAGTTACAACTTCACCGCCATGCGCCAGGCGAAGCTGAGCTACTCGCGCCGCATCAGCCGGCCGAACCCCTTCCAGCTCTCACCGATCGAGGTCCGCCAGGACGCACGCTCCGTGTTCCGTGGCAACCCGTACCTGCGCCCGGAATACACCGACGCCGTCGAGCTGGGCCTGCAGGAAGCGCACGCGTGGGGCTCCATCCAGCTCAACCCGTACCTGCGCCGCACCGCGCACGCGGTGCGGTACATCCAGACGGTGGACACCACGGGCCTCATGCTCGCCACCTTCGACAACGTGGCCAGCACGACGACCGCGGGGACGGACCTCAACATCAACTTCCGCCACGGCCCGGTGACGCTGTTCGGCGGCGGAAGCGCGTATCGCTACAGCAGCGACGCCTCGAACCTCGCCGGCGACCTCTCGACGAAGGCGACGGTGTGGTCGCTGCGCGGCAACGTGACGTGGAAGGCGACGCCACTCACCGACGTGCAGGCGTTCGCCCACTATCGCGCGCCGTCGAAGACCGAGGGCGGGTCGCAGTCGGCGTTCGCCATGATGCAGGTCGCGCTGCGCTACAGGATGTGGGGCGACGCCGGCAACGTGTCGCTGCGCGTGGCGGATCCGTTCAACATGATGCACTTCGGCTACCGCACGGCGAACGGCCAGGTGATCGAGGACAGCGTGCGCCGGTTCGGGATGCGCGGCGTCTACCTCACGGTGACGCGGAACTTCGGGCAGCAGCTCAAGCTGCGCCCGAAGGCGATGGAGCCGGACCAGTCGGGACCGCCGAGCGGCGGGCCGCCGGGCGCCTGAGCGTTCGTCAGCGGGGCGGAGGGCTTCGCGATTGCCCTCCGCCCCGCCACTGTTTCAGCCCCGCTGCAGCGCAGGGACGTTCGTCAGGCCGCGACCGCCACCCGGTGCCGCTGCGTGGCGTAGGCAACGATCAAGCCGACGATCGCGCCCGGCACGATGATCTCCAGGTAGTACTTGTGCTGCATCTGCGCCACGAGGAAGGCGAAGAATGCGCCGACCGCCACCCCGAACACGACCACCGCGGACAGCGAGCGCACGCGACGCGCGAACAGCCCGATCAGCAGGCCGACCATGAGCCCCTTGATCGTCGAGCCGATGACGATGCCGACGATGGCGGGCCGGGTTTCCGGTGCCGACACCACCGCGCTCAGGCCGTCGAAGATGCCGAGGACGCCACCGAGGAGCATGCCGAAGAGAGGCTTGTTCATGGGAGGAGAGGGTGGAGGGTGAAAGGTGCCCGACAGCGCGCCGGCTGCGGTCGGTCCTGCGCCCACCGCATCGCGGCACCTTGACGATGCTCCCGCCAGGGGACGAGCGCCAGCACCCCCTGCCAGGTCTCTCGTCCAGCTACTGCGCCTCTCGCTCGGCGAGCCCCATCTACGGCCTCACGATGTCCACCGAGATCTCCACCGCCGGCACGCTTCCGCGGTTCTCGAGCCAGTGCAACGTGTTCCGGTCCTCCGGCCACCCCACGCCCGGCCCGTAGTCCGTGGCCACGCCATCGCGATGGTCGGTGATGGTGCCCTGCAGGATGTAGACGATCCCTGGCCTCCCCTTGTGGTCGTGGACCGGTCCGAACACGGCGCCTGGCTCCATCGTCACCAGGCGCATGCGGAGCTGCCGTCCTTCCATCCCGTCGATCTCGGGGCCGAGGTCCACCACCGAGAGGAGCTCGACCGTCACGCCCTTCGACTCGGGTGCCACTTCGTGCGTGCCCATCGTGCCTCCTCTCGCGTGCAGTGATCGCCCGTCAGGCTGGTGCCAGCTCGGCGTCGCGCGCGCCGCGCCTCCGCCGCAGCACGCCGGCCGACACGAGGGCGATGACGAATCCCACCGGGAACGGCTCGACGAACGTCATCGCCGCAACCCAGGCGGGATTCTCGGCGCTCTTCACCATCTGGTCCATCGCGGCGCGCGTCTGCGCGATCTCCGCGTCGCTCTGCCCGCTCGCGCGCGCCTTGTCCACCGCCGACTGCGCGTACCGCGCGTAGAAGTCGGGCATGAACCTGTAGTACAAGACTTCCCACGTGGCCACGTAGCACAGGCTGCCGATCAGCGCGATGAGCAGGCCGACGCCGAGTGCGCGGCCGAAGCCGATGCTCCCACCGCGCACGTTGTCACGGTACGACCGGACGCCGAAGTACACGGCGAGGAAGCCGGCGACGATGCCGGCATAGCCGACGAGGAGGCTGTGGTCGCCGAGTGCGTTGACGAAGGGCATGGTGGCGCACATGAGCACGGCCATGATCGCGCCGGAGATGAGACCGAACGTCCAGACTGTTTTCTTCATGGGAAGAGAGGTTGGAGTCGGCTGCGGTACGTCTAGACGATATACTCGCTCCTCAGGAGCGTTTCCGCATCAGGTCACGGCTCCCGCCGATAGAAGCTCACGCTCGTCTCCCCGAAGCGCACGACCTCCGCCCCCGGCGGCAGGGCGTGACCCGTCGCGTGCTCGGCCACCAGCACCGCGGAAAAGCCGCTGCGCTGCCACCCCTCGATCACGCGGTCCAGCATCCGCGACGCATAGGGCGGGTCCACGAAGGCGATGTCGTAGCTCCCCTCACGGAGCGCGGCGGCGAAGGGGAGCGCGTCGCGCCTGAAGACGCGGGTGCGGTCGCGCGCGCGCAGGAGGACGACGTTCGCCTTGAGCGCGTGCAGGCTCGATGGCCGCGTCTCGACAAAGTCCGCCGACGCGGCCCCGCGCGACAGCGCCTCGAGCCCGAGCGCTCCCGTGCCGGCGAACAGGTCCAGCACGCGCGCCTTCGGCAGCTCGTCCCGCAACCGGTCGAGCATTGCCGCGCGCACCAGCTCGGCCGTCGGCCGCACGCGGGAATCGTTCGGTGACACCAGGTCCAGGCCGGCGAACTTCCCCCCCACGATCCTCAAGCGACCTCGGCTTGTGCAATTGGATGGCCCATTGTCGATTTCTGTTCCCCTCGTTCGTCGTATGGGCAGACTCCAGCCTCGCTGGGCGGCTCGACCGTGGGCCGCTCTCCCTTCCACGCCCCGAAGGTAAGTCCGATGATCATCGCCGACCTGCGGTACGCCGTCCGGAGCCTGCTGCGCGCCAGAGGCTTCGCCCTCGCCGTGGTAGTTACCCTCGGACTCGGCATCGGCGCCACTACCGCGATCTTCAGCGTGGTGCGCGGCGTCATGCTCAAGCCGCTGCCGCACCGCGATGGCGACCGCCTGATGTACCTGCGGCAGTCCATCAACGGCCCCGGCGGTGAGGACATCTACTTCTCCGTCCCGGAGATCGACGACTTCCGGAACGGCGCGCACACGCTGGCCGGCATCGCCGAATACTCGCCGATCACCTTCACGATGGTGGGCGACCACGACGCCGTGCGCATCGACGTCGGCCTCGTGACGGGGAACTACTTCCAGGTGATGGGGCTCTCGCCGGTGATCGGGCGGGCCTTCAACTCGGGCGACGACGGCCGGTCGGCGGCGCCGGTGATGATGCTGACGTACGACTACTGGCAGAAGCGGTTCGGCGGCGATCCGGCGATCGTCGGGAAGACGCTGCACGTCGGCGGCCATCCCGTCACCGTGGTGGGGGTGCTGCAGCAGGCGCCCTACTACCCGGCGAAGATCGACGCGCTCATGAACATGGTGAACAGCGAGCACCACCTGAGCGCGATGATGGTGACGGGACGCACGCACCGCATGACGGCGATGATCGCCCGCCTCGCGCCCGGCGTCACGGTGCAGCAGGCGCGCGCCGACGTCGCCGCCGTCACGGCACGCGCGCACGCCGACCACCCGGAAGCGTACGATGCCGGCTCCGGCTACAAGGTGACGCTGACGCCGTACCAGGAAGTGCTCGGCCAGAAGGCGCGGCTCACGGTGTTCCTCCTCATGGGCGCCGCCGCCTTCGTGCTCATCATCGCCTGCGCGAACGTCGCCAACCTCACGCTCATGCGTGGCGTGCGGCGCGAGCAGGAGCTGGTGGTGCGCGCCGCGCTCGGCGCCGGCGCGGCGCGAATCCGCCGGCTCCTGCTGGTGGAGAACCTCGTGCTCGCCGTCGCCGGCAGCGTGCTGGGGCTGCTGATCGCGCTCGGTGGGCTGCGCATGTTGACCACGTTCGCGGCACGCTACAGCCCGCGTGCGAGCGAGATCGGGATCGACGGCGCCGTGCTCGCGTTCAGCCTCCTGCTCGCCATCGGTGTGGCCGTGCTCCTCTCCTTCGCGCCGGGGCTCACGAACGAGCGGACGCTCAGCGCCTCGCTGGCGGCGGGTGGTCGGCGCTCCACCGGCAACGTCCGCCGGCAGCGCCTCCAGAAGACGCTCGTCGTGGCGCAGGTCGCCGTGTCGGTCATGCTGCTCACCGGCGCGGGGCTGCTGACGCGGACGATGCAGCGCCTGTCGGTCGTGGACGACGGGCTGAAGACGGAAAAGGTGCTGACGATGGAAGTGCCGAAGGACTTCAACGGCGCGAGCCCGGCGGCGACGATCGCCTTCTACGAGCGCATCCAGAGCCAGCTCGCCGCG
>DASURL010000179.1:0-4282 GCA_036280075.1 Gemmatimonadaceae bacterium
CTGCTCATGTCCCGTCGGCTCGTCCTCCCCGCAATCCTGCTCCTCGCATCCGCCTGCAAGCCGTCGACCGACGACCCGCCGGCGCCCGCCGTGTCGCCGCTCGCCGTCCCTGCCGAGGCGCTCTCGGCGGTGGATACGGCGACGCTGATGAGCTACATCCGCGTGCTCGCGTCCGACTCGCTCCTCGGCCGCGCGCCCGGCACCGTGGGTGAGGACAGGACCATTTCCTACCTCGTCGGGCAGTTCGAGTCGCTCGGCCTCCAGCCCGGCAACACCGACGGTACCTTCATCCAGAAGGTGCCCCTCGTCGGCATCACCGTCACCAACTCGCCCACCCTCACCTTCACCAGGGGCGGGGCGAAGCAGGCGTTGAAGTGGCGCGACGACTACGTGGCGTGGACCAAGCACGTCTCCACCAGCGCCTCGCTCGACAAGTCGCCCCTCGTGTTCGTCGGCTACGGGGTGGAAGCGCCCGAGTTCAACTGGGACGACTACAAGGGACAGAACATGGCCGGCATGACCCTCGTCATGCTCGTCAACGATCCGCCTCTCGCCGACACGAGCAAGTTCGGCGGCCCGCGCATGACCTACTATGGGCGCTGGACGTACAAGTTCGAGCAGGGGGCGAAGCACCACGCCGCGGGCGTGCTGCTCGTGCACGAGACCGGCCCCGCCGGCTATCCCTTCGCCGTCGTGCAGGGGAATGCGTCGGAGAAGTTCGACCTCGCCGCCGCGGACAGCAATCGCGGCCGCAGCAGCGTGGAAGGGTGGATCACCCTCGACCAGGCGAAGCAGCTGTTCGCCATGGCGGGGCAGAGCTTCGACTCGCTCAAGAAGGCAGCGGCCACGCCGGAGTTCCAGCCCGTCCCCCTCGGCGTCACCGCCACCGTGCAGCTCCGCAACAAGCTGCGCACCATCAACTCGCGCAACGTCGTCGCGAAGGTCGTCGGCAGCGACAGCGCGCGCCGCGACGAGTACGTGATTTACGACGCCCACTGGGATCACTTCGGCGTCGGCGCACCGGTGAACGGCGACTCCATCTACAACGGCGCCGCCGACAACGCCACCGGCACGGCAGGGCTGCTCACCCTCGCCAAGGCATACGCGGCGATGAAGACGCCGCCCAGGCGCTCCATCCTCTTCCTCTCCGTCACCGCGGAGGAGCAGGGACTGCTCGGCTCGCAGTACTACGCCGAGCACCCGATCTATCCGCTGGAGAAGACGCTCGCCGTCATCAACATGGACGTGCTGAACACCGTCGGCCCCACGAAGGACCTCACGGTGATCGGGCTCGGCGCGTCGGACCTCGACGACTACGCCACGGCCGCCGCGGCCGAGCAGGGCCGCAAGCTCCGTCCCGACGCCGAGCCGGAGAAGGGGTTCTACTATCGCTCCGACCACTTCAACTTCGCCAAGCAGGGCGTGCCCGCCTTCGACCCCGAAGCCGGCATCGACTTCGTCGGCAAGCCGGAAGGGTTCGGCATGCAGAAGCGCAACGAGTACACGGAGAACCGCTACCACAAGCCGCAGGACGAGATCCAGCCGGACTGGGACCTGCGCGGCGCGGTGGAGGACCTCAAGCTCTTCCTCACCATGGGCTACCGCATCGCCGAGGCGCAGAAGTTCCCCGAGTGGAAGCCGGGCAACGAGTTCCGCGCCATCCGCGAGAAGCAGCTCAAGGCGCCAGCGCCGGCACCGGCGGCCGCCAGCAAGCCGTGATGCGGGCCGCGCGTGTCGCCGGTGCATTGGTCCCGCTGTTCCTCATGAGCGTCGCACCGGCGCTGCACGCGCAGCGTCCCGAGCGCGCCATCGATTCCCTGATGGCGCGCTACGCGCAGCCCGGCACACCCGGGGCGAGCCTGCTCGTCGTGCGCGACGGGCAGACCCTGTTCGCCAGGGGCTACGGCCTCGCCGACCTCGAGCGCCACGAGCCCGTCACGCCGGCCACCGACTTCCGCCTCGCGTCGCTCTCCAAGCAGTTCACCGCCACGGCGATCATGCTCCTCGTCGCCGACGGCAGGCTGCGCTACGACGACTCCATCACCACGCTCGTCGCCGGGCTCCCGGCCTTCGCGCGCGGCGTGACGGTGCGCCACCTCCTCAACCACACGTCGGGGCTCCCCGACTACGAGGACTTCGTCCCCGACACGCAGACCGCGCAGGTGCACGACGCCGACGTGCCGGCGCTCATCTCGCACGCGACAGGGATGAAGTTCGCGCCGGGCACGCACTACGCGTACAGCAACACCGGCTACTGCCTCCTCGCGCTCGTCGTCGAGCACGTCACGGGGCAGCATTTCGCCGACGTCCTCCGCCAGCGCATCTTCACCCCGCTCGGCATGACCAACACCGTGGCGCGTGAGGAGCACACGGTCGTCCCGCATCGCGCCTATGGCTACACCGTGCGCCCCGAGGGCGTGCGGCTTACCGACCAGAGCAATACCAGCGCGACATTGGGTGATGGCGGTATCTACTCCAACATCATGGACCTTGCGAAGTGGGACCGCGCCCTCGCGCAGCACACCCTCGTGAGCGCCGACGCGCAGCGCCTGGCCTGGACGCCGCCCACCCTCCCCGACACCGCGGTGACGGAATACGGGTTCGGGTGGTTCATCGGGAAGGCGCACGGCACCACTCGCCAGTGGCATCATGGCGAGAGCCGCGGCTTCACCAATTTCATCCTTCGCTACCCCGAGCGGCGGCTCACCGTCGCCATCCTGACCAACCGCTCCGGCGGGGCGCCGTGGGACACCGCCGACGCGGTGGCGTCGCTGGTCGAGGGCTGGTAGCGCACTTCCGTCGTCGTCGCATGCCTCACGAGCCTGTCGTCTACTCCCTCCGCGATTTCGACGTCGTCGTGGACAACCAGCGCGACGACATCAGCACCGATGCCGTGCTGCAGCGCCTCTACGATGCGCTCGGCCTCATCGAGCGCTACCAGCCGTGGCGGCTCAAGCACCTGCGCGAGGACCTGCGCTACTTCCTCGTCATCCGCTATCCGTGCCGAGGCGCCTACTTCCCCGCCGAGCGCGCCTGCATGACCGAGCTCACCTTCCTCGCCCGCACCGACATCACCGCCGCGCCGGTGGCGTCGAGCATCGTGCACGAGGGGATGCACGCGCGCATGCACCTGATGGGGATCCGCCCCTACTCGCACGACGCGGCGCGCGAGGAGCGCATCTGCCGTCGCGCCGAGCTCGACTTCGGCCGCGCCCTCCCGCCGGAGCTCGGCGTCCCGGTCGTCGAGCGCGCCCTCGCCAGCCTCGAGCTGGCCGATGCGGAAGTGGCGCCGAGCATCGACTGGAACGAAGCCATGCGCCGGCAGCAGGCGGTGGACGACCAGGGGCTGCAGCCATGATGCGCCGCCATGTTCGAGTCGCCGCGCTCGCCGCCGCCGCGCTGGCGATCGTCGGTGTACGCGGCGCCAGGGCACAGCAATCCGCGACGATCGAGGACAGCACCGCGTGGATCGTTCGCGTCGCCGGGGCGACCGGTGCCCAGGCCTGCCCCTGCCACTCGCCGTCGCTGAACGTGCCCCACGACCGCCAGCTGTACATCGTGGGCGTGGGGCTGCGGAACATCCTCCACGCCAGCACGAGTGGCTTCGAGGTCGCGTACGACCTCCAGGTCCTCCCCCTCATCGTCTCGCGCGGCACCGCCGACGAGAACCTCCGCGTCGCCCTCTGCCGCGGGAATCAATACTGCGCAACGACTGAAACCCCGTCGCCGTGGACCACGCGCGCCACCGGCATCGGCATCCTGCCCCTCGGCTTCACCGCGCTGGCGCCGATCGCGCCGCGGCTGCGCTTCCAGCTCCGCGGCGCGGCGGGTGGGGTGCGACTCTCCAAGCCGGTGCCCGTGCTCGAGGGACACAAGTTCAACTTCCTCGCCGAGGCGTCGACCACGCTCGAGCTTCGCGTCACCTCGTCGTATTCGCTCACCGGCGGGCTGGTGTTCAACCACATCTCCAACGGCGGCACCGCCGCCATCAACCCCGGCATGAACTCGCGCATGATCGAGTTCGGGATCGTGAGGCACTGACCGATGCACGGAGACACCGTTGATTCGCTGCGCGACGAGCTGCGTCGCTCGCTGCACGGACCGGCGTGGCACGGGCCGGCACTGCTCGAGGTGCTCTGCGACCTCTCCCCGCGCGAGGCGCAGGCCCGCCCTCTTCCCGGTGCGCACTCCATCGCCGAGCTGGCATTTCACGCCCTCGCGTGGGTGGAGGAAGTGACGCGTCGCCTCGACGGCTCGGCGCCGTCACTCCCCGCGCGCGGCG
>DASURL010000180.1:0-39028 GCA_036280075.1 Gemmatimonadaceae bacterium
GGCAGCCTGCGTCACCTGGTTGTTGCAGACGTTGGTGAGCGTGCAGGCGAGCGCGACGCCGATGTTCGCGTTGTTCACCTGCTCCATCTGCTTCACCGAGTGCCGCTGCACCACGTGCTCGATCTCGTGCGCCAGCACGCCAGCGAGCTCGCTCTCGTTGCTGGCGCGCGAGAGCACCCCGCGGTTGACGTACACGTAGCCGCCCGGCAGCGCGAAGGCATTGATGACGTCGGTGTTCACGACGGCGAAGTGCCAGTCGAGGTCCGCGCGCGACGTGGTGCGCGCGAGCTGGTTGCCGAGCGAGTTCACGTAGGCGTTGATGGTCGCGTCCTGGAGCATCGGAAGCTGGGCATTGACCTGCTGCGCTTCCTGCGCGCCCATCTGCACTTCCTGCTGCTGCGAGATGCCGCCGCACGCGGCGAGCGAGACGCAGGCCACGAGGCCCGCCCCGATGCGCGCAAGGTGGCGTTGTGCTGCTGTTGTCATGAGAGTCTCGAGTGCTGGTGGTCCCGGTGGTTTCTACGGCTGTTCTCCCTGCCTCCAAACGCACGACCTGCGCCACTCGCGACCGCTCTCCACGCCTGCCGGAGGGACTGTGTCCGGGGTCACAACTGGCCGACGCGCTCCCCCCGACGCACTTTCCCCGCGCGCCTCGCCTTCGACGCCCACGCCACCCCCAGCACTGGAGACCGCCGTGCCTGCTGACGACACCCCGATCACACGCCGCACCTTCGTCCTGGACTCGGCCGGCGCCGCAGCCGCGTTCGCCCTGGCGCCGATGATCGTGCCCCGGCACGTGCTCGGCGGCCTGGGCTACCGGCCACCCAGCCGCACGCTCAACGTCGCCTGCGTGGGCATCGGCGGGATGGGGATGAACAACATGGCCACGCTCGTGGAAGCGGGAGAGAACATCGTCGCCGTCTGCGACGTGGACTACCCGTACGTGGAGCGCCAGCTCACGGGGCGGCTCCGGCCGCCGCGGGGGCAGACCTCGTCGTCGCCGGAATCGCTGCGCCTCCAGGCGGCGTATGCAAAGGCCGCGAAGTACGACGATTTCCGCACCATGCTGGAGCGGCAGAAGGACATCGACGCCGTCGTCGTCGCGACCCCGGACCACCTGCACGCCGTGATTGCGCTGGCCGCGATGCGTGCCGGCAAGCACGTGTACGTGCAGAAGCCGCTCACCTTCTCGGTGCACGAGGCGCGCACGCTCGCGCGCGTGGCGCGCGAGACGGGAGTGGTCACGCAGATGGGCAACCAGGGGCACTCGCAGGACGGCACGCGTCGCATCAACGAGCTCATCGCTGCCGGCGTGATCGGACCGGTGCGCGAAGTGCACGTGTGGACCGACCGGCCACAGCGCTACTGGGCACAAGGGATTCCGCGCCCCACGCCGCCAGCGGCGCCGTCCCCTGCCCCTGCAGCGGCGACCGCCGCGCCCGCCGCGCCCGCCGTTCCGCCGCGATGGAGCATGCGCACGGTGGACAACGCCATCCTGCGCGCGATGGCCGAGAACCCGCACTCGCCCCCACCCGGACTGCACTGGGACCTCTTCCTCGGACCGGCGGGGGACGTGCCGTACCACCCCGTGTACCACCCGTTCAGCTGGCGCGGCTGGCCCGACTTCGGGGTGAGTGCGATCGGCGACATGGGCGCCCACCTCATCGACCAGCCCTTCTGGGCGCTCGGCCTCGACTACCCGGCGAGCATCGTGTCGTCCTCCACGCCGTGGGGCGGCACGGCGGACAACCCCGGCGCGTATCCGCTGGCGATGACGACGCGCTACGAGTTCGCCGCACGCGGCCAGCAGCCGCCCGTGACGCTCACCTGGTACGACGGTGGACTGATGCCGACGCTGTTCAACGACATCCCCTTCCCGCAGGGAGACGGCGGCGGCGGCATCTTCGTCGGTGAGCGCGGCTTCCTCACGTATCAGACGTACGGTGACAACCCGCTCGTGTATCCGGAGTCGGTCGCACGCGTGGCGGCGTCCGTGCCGGTGACCTTCCCCCGGATCACGGTGCCGCACGAAGTGAACTGGGCACAGGCGTGCAAGGGGGAAGCACAGGCGAGCTCACCCTTCGACTACGCGGCAAAGCTCACGGAGACGATGCTCCTCGGCATCGTGGCCCTCCGCGCGGGCCAGGGCAAGCGGATCGATTACGATGGCGCCCGCATGCAGGTGACGAACGTGCCGGCGGCGAATGCACACCTGACCAGGGAGTATCGGAAGGGGTGGGAGGTCGGGTAAGGGCAACAGACGTACGGCGTACCTCGTACCGCGTATCAGGACCGACGGGCCGCGCTCTCCAAGGCGCGGCCCGTTTCGCTGTCGGGACGATGTGGTGAAGTGCACGAAAGAGCGTGGGAACGGAAAGGCCCGGATCTTCACTACGAAAAAGCCGGACTCTCTCTTCTCCGTTCGAGCGCTCCATGCGCCACGGAGGGTCCCGAGGCTTTTCCAATTCATTCAAGAACCTCTGGGGTGTAAGGACCAGCCTCGGTGAGCGGAGTTCAGCTCATACAAAGGGAGAGATCCGGCTGTTTCAGGCCGTTCATCCGGCCATTTCCACTCCCAACGCTTTTCCAGAGGACCTGAATGCCAAGAGGGCCAGCCACTCATTGGAGTGGCCAGCCCCCTGGGTCCTGCTACGAGGTACGAAGTACTTCAGTTGACCTCTACTCCCTGCCCACCCTCACGCCGGCCCGAACCGTCCGCGGCAATCCGAGTGACACGATGCCGCCGGAGTAGTTCACCTGGTACTTCACGTCGCCCACGTTCTCGACCGAGGCGAAGAGGGAGAGACCCCGCATCAGGTCGCGCGTGTAGTTCGCGTCCACCACGGTGAACGGATCGAGCTGGGTCCCGTTGAAGGTGGAGTTCTTGCCCTCGTGCCGCCACAGCGCGGTAATGGAGCCGAGCGCCGGCGTGCGGTAAGTGGCGCGGATGACCTGGCGCTGCTGCGGCACGCGTCCGATGTAGCTGCCGACGGCCGCCGGATTCGCGTCGTTGGTCACCACCACCGCGTGGTCGTAGTTCACGCTCGCGCTGAGGAGGAGCTCCTCGACCGGCTGCAGCGCGAGATAGGCCTCGCCACCGGTGCTGCGCGAGCGCTGCACGTTCTGGCGCTGCCGCGTGTTCGGCGCGATGGTGACGAACGAGTTGAAGTCGGAGTAGATGGCGCTGTAGTACGTGCCGCGGAGCTGCAGCCAGCTCGCCGGCTGGAGATCGAAGCCCACCTCCTGGCCGCGTGCCGATTCGGGACGGAGGGCGGGGTTCGGCAGGTTGGTGTTCGGCCCGGAGACGAACTTCCGGTACATCTCGGCGAGGTTCGGGGCGCGGAACGCGTCGTACAGCGCGCCACGCAGGGTAAGCATGGAGCTCACGCGGTATGCCGCGCCGATGCGCGGCGAGAAGTGGTCGTAGGACTCGTCCGGATACAACGTGTTGCCATTCGCGTCCACCGAGAAGCCGTCGTTGTTTCCCCACCGGTCGTATCGGCCGCCGATCTCGATGCGCAGCGGCTCGACGGGAGAGAGGATGCCCTGCACGAAGGCGCCGCTCAGGAGCTGGCTGCCACCGGACTGGATGTTGGCGCTCACCGAACCGTCGGCGGCGTAGTCTTCTTCGGCCACGCTGCCCGTCATCTTGCGCACGTCGGCGCCGGCGATGAGGGTCCGGAGGCCGAGCACGCCGTCGCGCGCCCACTGCAGCGACGCACCCCAGTCGTGCGTCGGGATGTGCTGCCACGACGTCTGCCGCTCGGCTGTGCGCCCGACGGCGGGGGTGACGGCGGACGCGTACTGGTCCTCGACGAGGATGCCGTTCCACCCGCGCAGCGTGAGCGCGCCATACGAGCCGTTGTCGAGGTCGGCGCCGAAGGTCAGGCGCTTGTCATCGCGGTTGGTGTGGGCGAGCGCCGTACCGAGGTCACGGTTGTCGTTGTAGACGTTGCCGGAGACGAAGGTGGACAGGCGCTTCGACGGCGCGAACTCCACGCGGGCCATGCCGTTGCGTGACGAGATCGCCGAGCGGTGGTCCACCGGGCCGGCGCTCGCCGGCGCGATCATGCGGTACCCGCCCCCATCCAGGTAATCGCCGCTCACCATGGCCGTGAGGGCGGGCGCGAGCGGCACGCCCGCGGAGGCGGAGGCGTGCTTCGCGTCGCGGCTCCCGCCGTCGAGCTGCAGCTCGTACGAGCCCGGCGCGATCGGCTTCGCGAAGAAGGAGATCACCCCGCCCATCGCGCCATTGCCGTACAGGTTCGAGCCGCCGCCCTCGAGCACTTCCACGCGGTCGACGAGCGCCTTCGGCACGCGGCCCCAGTCGATCCACTCCCCCCACGCGTCGTTCACGGGGATGCCGTCGAACATCACCGCGGTGCGACCTTCGTCCACGCCGCGGATGGAGACGATCTGCGCCGAGCCGCCGACGAGGCTGCTCGTGCGCGCGAGCTCGACACCGGGAATCTCGCGCAGCAGGTCCTGCGTCTCGCGCGCCGGGCTGGTGCGGATCTGTTCCGACGTCAGCACGTTCACCGTCGCGGCGACGCGGCTCGCCTCGGCCGGGGACCGCGTGGCGCTGGTCACGATGCCCGACAGCATGAGCGGGCCGTTCTCGAGCCGCACGTCGAGCGTCGTCGTCTGGCCGGCCGCCACGCGCACGTCGCGCTGCGCGAGACGCTGGCCGATGGCGGTGATGGTGACGCGATAGTCGCCGGCCGGCAGGCCGCGCAGCGCGTACTGCCCCGATCGGTCGGTCGTCGCCGAGCGCGCCGGGAGCTGTACGGACACGCGGGCGCCGTCGATCGGCGAACCATCCGCTCGGCGGACGGTACCGGCAACGACGCCGGCCTGTGCGGCGGCGGCAGCCGGGAGCAGGACGATCGCGGCGAGCGCGAACGGGAAGAATCGAATTCGCATGACGGAGTCGGCTTGGGTGGGAGGGATCGTCGTACGTTCACGACCGTGGCCTACGCCGCGCAAGGCCACGATCATCATGGTGCGGCCGTCGCCGCCTCGTGCACGAGTGGCGGCGCGCCGCGCCCGACGATCACCGGGGTGTCCAGCGCGTCCACGTTGGCGCCGTGCAGGATCCGCCGTCCCGACGGCGAGAGGAGGAAGGCGACGAAGTTGCGGCCGGCACGACCGCGCGGCGCATCGGTGGGCACGGACACGCCGAAAAGGATGGGTGCCCCATGCACCGTGACGGTGTCGCCCCACCGTGCGCCGGGGACCCGCATGCTCACCTGCGCGTAGGCGGCGGAGTCGGTGGGGGCGCCGAGGTCCACGTCGTCGGGGAGGCGCACGAAGCGGAGTCCCATCAGGCGCGCGAGGCTCTCGTAGGTCCAGATGTAATCCAGCTCGCCCGCCTCGAGCAGCGCCACCTGGTCCGCCTCGCGGGGACGCACGTTGCGCTCGGGCGCGGCGCGCAGCATCCGCTCGGGCAGGTCGGGGAGTCCGTAGTGGCGCGCCGCGAGCTGCCACACGAGCAGCGTGCGGTAACCGGAAGGATCGGTAGCGGGATCGGAGCGCCCCACTTCCACGTCAGGGCGTTCGAGGACGGCCCACCAGTTGTCGGCGGAGATCTCGTCGGCGCCACGCGAGCGCGGCGTGTAGGCGAGCACGATGCGGTTGCGGGCGAACAGCGCGTGCCAGGTCACCACCTTCGGCGTGAGGAGGGCGGAGAACAGCTCGGGATCGGCGAGCACGATGACGTCCGGATCGCCGTCGAGCGCCGTCACGCGGCGCACGAGCTCGAGGCTCGACGCGCTTTCCAGCTCGTAGCGTGCGCCGCTGCGCCGGGCGAAGGTATCGAGCGCCACGCGGATCGGCTGCGCGAGCGACGCGGCCGTGTAGACGAGAAACGGGCGCGCCGGGGCCGGCGGAAGCTTCTCGCGTCCACAGGCCAGGAGCAGCACGAGGAGCGGCGCGACTCGGTGCGCAGATGGCATTCGAGTATTACGCAATGCGCGGCCCCAGCGTTGTCGCTGTCCGTCGCGTAAGATCAGGTGCGAGGCCGTGCGCCGGAATGATCGGCGCCGGGGCGGCGCCGCCGCCCGCACCCCACCCTTCGTCCTCCGAGGTTCCTCCAGCATGACCTTCACCCGATTCGCGACCGTCGCCGCGCTCGCGACCGCGCTCGGCACCGTGCACGCCGGCGTGGCCGCGGCACAGGATACGGCACGCACGACCCGCCGCCCGCCGCGCCAGGTGGTCCCCATGGACTCCGCGCGCGCCCGGCTGCTGTACGTGAGCAACCGGCCCGCCGACCTGCCGCAGGGCAACTACGAGCAGCAGCTCGCCCAGAAGCGCCGCACCGACAGCATCCTCACCGCGCGCAGCGCCGGCGTGATGGAGTTCCGCAAGGTGACGTACCGCAGCCGCGTGGACGGGACGACCGTCCCCGCCTACCTGTTCGCGCCCCTGCAGAAGCGGGGCACGGGTGGTCATGCGGCGATGGTCTGGGTCCATGGGGGCGTCCACGGCGACATGGACGAGCTCTACCTGCCCTTCATCCGCGAGGCGGTGCAGCGCGGCTACGTGATCATCACGCCCGACTATCGCGGCAGCACGGGCCATGGCAAGGCGCTGTACGAGGCGATCGATTACGGCGGGAAGGAGATCGACGACGTGATCTCCGCGGTGGATTTCCTGAAGACGCTGCCGTACGTGGACATGAATCGCCTGGGCATCATGGGCTGGAGCCATGGCGGCTTCATCACGGCGCACACCCTCTTCCGCGACGACAATCCCTTCAAGGCAGGCGCCGCCATCGTGCCGGTGACCAACCTCGTGTTCCGCCTCTCGTACAAGGGCCCGGGCTACCAGCGCTCGTACGCCGCGGAGGAGGGGATCCAGGGGCTGCCGTTCGAGAAGCGCGAGGAGTACATCCGGCGCTCGCCGGTCTTCCATGCGTCGAACCTGAAGGTGCCGATCCTCGTGCACGTGGCGACGAACGACGAGGACGTCAACTTCGTGGAGGACCAGCAGATGGTCTACACGCTGCGCGCGCTCAAGCCGGACCTCGCCGAGACGAAGATCTACGAGAACCCCGCGCCATGGGGCCCGTCGGTCGGCCACGCGTTCAGCCGGCGCGTGGATCCGGTGACCCTCGAGCGCGTGGACTCGCCGGCGCAGATCGACTCGTGGAACCGGACGTGGACCTTCTTCGAGTGGAACCTGCGTCCGTACGAGGATCGGTCGAAGCCGCTGCCGCCGGTGCGGACGGGGCCTTGAGTCACGACAACTGAAGTAGCAGGTACTTCGTACCTCGAAGCGGGACCCAGGGGGCTGGCCATTCCAAGGAGTGGCTGGCCCTTTCGGCATTGCGGCGACGGCGTCGGGAGTGCTACGACGTCAGAGCATCCGCTTCAGTCGCAGGCCGACGAGGAACAGGAGCCCGAGCAACAGCTGCAGGCCGAGCATGATCTCGAAGCCGTAGCGGTGGTGCTGCAGGGGGATGAAGTCGAAGTTCATGCCGTAGACGCCCGCGACCACGACGAAGGGGACGCTCAGCGCACCGACGATGGCGAGGCTCTTGGACACCTTGCCGAGTCGGTTCGACACCTGGGTGAGGTAGCCGTCGAGGGTGCTGCTCAGCAGGTCGCGGAAGCTGTCGAGGCTGTCCGTGATGCGCAGCATGTGGTCGTACACGTCGCGGAAATAGAGCTGCGTCTCGGGGGGCAGGAGCGGCGACGGACGGTTGGCGAGCTGGCCGAGGACCTCGCGCTGCGGGGAGAGGAAGCGGCGGAGGGAGATGACGAGGCGCTTCACCTTGAAGATCTCGTGCAGCAGGTGCTCGTCGAAGTGGCCGAAGACGCGCTGCTCCAGGTCGTCCACGAACTCGTCGATGCCGTCGAGCACGGGGAAGTAGGCATCCACCGCTGCGTCGAGCGCCAGGTAGGCGACGCGCGCCGGGCCCCGATCCATGAGGTCGTGGTTGGTGGCGAGCCGCTTCATCAGCTCGGCGATCACGGGGAGCGGCTCCACGTGCGCCGTGACGACGACCCGCTTGCCGAGGAAGACGTTCAGGTTCGCCGTATCGAGGTCGTACGGGTCGGGCGTGCTCTCCCGGAAGCCGACGACGCGGGCGACGATGAGCATGAAGTCGGGATACTCGTCCACCTTCACCCGGCTGATCGGGTTGAAGGCATCTTCGATGGCGAGGGGGTGGAAATGGAAGACCTCGCCCAGCAGCGCCGCCTGGGCGGGCTGGGAGAGGTCGAGGTCCACCCAGAGCATTCCCTCGCCGCTGCGCACCGCCTCGCGCAACCGGTCGAAGGAGAGATTCACCTCGGCCGCGCCGGAGTCGAGTCGAAGGACGCTCGCCGGCGCGGGCGCGGTGTCGGATGGCGCGCCCGGACCGGCGGACGCGGTGGTGCGTGGTGCTGACATGTCGTCGTGTCGAGGGTGATGGGCCACTCAGGGCCGCGACAACATGCCTCCATCAGGGGTGACGGGCCAGCGGCGCTAGTTGGCAGCCATGTGGTCGAGCAGGTTCTGCGCCGCCGCCATGTGCGCCTGGAAGGCCGGCGCGACCTTCTTCACGAGGTTCTTCACCTCCTCGTTCTGCAGCGAGGGGAGGAGCGTCGTGTTGATGGCATCGATCACCGCCTTGTGGAACGCCACCTCGTGCTGGAGAAATGCACGGTCGAACGCCTTGCCGTTCGCCGCCTTCAGCTGGCTCACTGCCGTGGCGTGATCCTTCGCCATGGCGAAGTCCTTCGGGGGCGTGGGGGTGACACCGAGCTTCTTCGCGAGGTCGCGTCCGAGCTGGCGGACCGCCTTGTGGTCGCGGGCGATCATCTCGCCATAGTCGCGGACGTCCTTGGTCGTCCCCTTCCGCTCGGCGATCGTGCCGGTCTCGATGTCCCAGGTGTTGGCCGCGTCGAAGATGGCGACGATGGTCGGATCATCCAGCTTTGCCGCCTGGGCCTGCGCCCGGGCGAGCGGGGCGAAGGGGGCGGCAGCGATGATGGCAGTGGCGATGACGAAGGGAACGAGGTTCCGACGGGACGACATGGAGCACCTCCGGAAGAAAAATGGGCCGGTCCGGGCGGCAGTCGCCGTCGGACCAGCCCAAGGTGCAACCGGGACCGGTATTTGTCAATAAAATCTTTGACTTTTAGCTATTTCCTTGTATTGCTTGCACTTGGCTTGCTGGCTGCTTCCTCGAAAACCATGTTCTGCCCACGATAGCCGAACTGGAGCCCGGTGCTCTGCTCGATCCCGCGGATGGCCTGGCGCGAGGAATCGAGCGATGCCCGCAGGGTCACCTTCCGGCCGAGGAGGGCGCTGTCCGGCACCATCACGTCCAGGTTGTACCAGCGCTTGAGCTGGGGCAGCACGTCGCGGAGCGTCCGGTTGGTGATGGCCAGGTTTCCGCTCCGCCATCCGTCGGCCTCCTCGCGTTCGTCGGGGGACGCGACTCGCGGCGCCTGGCCGTGTGGGACGAACAGCGCGGTGCCCGCAGCCAGCGGTCGCACCACCTTGCCTTCACGCACGTCGACGTTCCCCTCGGTCACGACGATGGTCGTCGCGCTGTCCTCGGGATAGGCGCGCACGCTGAAGGACGTGCCGTGCGCCACGACCAGGGCGTCGCCGGCGTAGACGCGGAACTCGCTCTTGCCGCCGGGCGCGACGTCGAAGCTCGCCGCGCCGGCGAGCTTCACCGCCCGCAGCGAGGGACCGAAGGTGCTCGGGATGCTCAGCTTCGAGTCGGGCGCCAGTCGGACCTTGCTGCCGTCGTCGAGGGTGACGATGCCGATCTGTGCCGACGGCGAGTTCACGACGCGCGCGTCGGCGGCGTTGACGGCGGAGCTCGCATTCGCGTCGGCGCCGGCCTTCTCCACCCAGTAGCCGATCGCCAGCACGGCAACGAGGCCGACCACGCCGATGCCGATCATCTTCCACGCCGGCCCTTCACGCGTGGCGCCGACAATGTGCCCCGCCGCTTCGTGCCGCGCGATCGCGGCCGTCTCGTCCAGGGCATGCTGGCTGTGCCCCTCGCCCCGCACGGCACGCAGCACGTGCGCCCAGGACTCCTCGGGGTCGATCACGACCTCTGCCGGCGCGTGCACCGGCGCATCGTGCGCATGCGCGCCGCCGTGCCCTTCATGCTCGGTGAGCCGGTGCGCCGCGGCCCGTCGGCTGAGCGCGCGCACCGACGCATGGTGCACGTCGTCGACGAGGAAGGCACCGAGCTGTTCCGGAGTGGCGAGGCGGGCACGTGCATCCCACGCGCGCACGAAGGCGCCTTCCACGACCTTGGGTGTCAGCCCGGCTGCCTCATCACCGAGTGCGGTGCGCGCCTCGGCAGCCAGGGTGGGATAGCGCGAGAAGAAGGCGAGGCGCAGCGCTTCTTCGCTGGGGAGCGCGGACCCGGCAGAGAGCGGCGCCGATGCGCCGTCGTCGCGGGGAGGAACGGTGGTGGACATATGGCAGCCTCTCAGTCGTGCGTTTTGTTCGACTGGATCGCGTACCGATGTCTCAGGATGATACGGCGGGGGCGTGGGGAAGCAAGCGGGAAAGGGAGGTCAGAAGGTCAGAAGGTCAGAAGGTCAGAAGGTCGGATGGCTGATGGTCAATGGACTGTAGTCCATGGTAGATAGTCCCTGAACGTCCGACCGTCCGACCGTCCGACCGTCCGACCGTCCGACCGTCCGACCGTCTCACCGTCCGTCGTTCACCGCCGCCAGCAAATACGTCAGGTTCGCCGTGCCGTCCATGATCGGCTCGTTCGTCGAGTAGTCGCCGATGTCATCGTGGTAGACCATGCGGCCAGTGTTGAAGCGGGCGTACTCGTCCGCGTCGTGGAGGGCGATTCCCTTGAGGTTGCCGAAGATCGAGCGATAGACCGGGCCATCGAGCAGGCCGCCGCGCAGCGTCTCCACGCCCAGCCGCGGCGCCACCGCCGAGTGCGGGTCGTGCGCCCACACGCCGCCGCGTGGGTAGCCGATCACCATCGACACGCCCCACGGATTCGTGCCGAACAGCCAGTCGAGCGCCGCCTGCTCGTACGCCCGATAGCCCGCATCGCCGGTCATCCGACGATAGAGCAGTGCCTGGGTGGCGAACGAGGTCATCAGGTTGTTCGAGCACCAGATGAACGGGATGCCAATGAGGAATCCGTTGTCCGCCTTCCCCTTCACCGCCTCGAGGCCGCGCCGGTAGTACTCGGCCATCGTGCGCTGCGCCGTGCGATCCTTCACGTCGCGCGCGACACGCCAGGCGGCATAGTGCCCGTTGTTATGCCACGGATACCACTGGTAGTGGTTCGCCGTGTCGGCACCCATCCACGGCGTCACCGGCTCCTTCGCCGCGAACTGCAGCGCCTCGGTGAGCAGCGTGCGGTTCCCATCCAGCGCCGACAGCTCGGCGGCGCCGAGCTCCATGTCGTCCACCCAGTTGTCTTCCTCGTAGAAGTACGGCGAGACGCCGGGCGCGGTCTGGCACACGCCGGGATGCTCGAGCCCCACGCGATAGGCCGCTTCGGCGCGCTCCCGCAGTCGCTGCGCGAAGGTCGGGTCCGAGGTCGCGAAGACCTTCGCCCCGATGGCAAATGCCGACGCGTACTTGCCGGCGGTGGACGCCCAGCCGGTCGAGCGGTTCTTGTTCCTGAACAGTCCCTGCGGCTTGCCGGTGCACGGATACACCGGCCGCTCCTTCCCCTTCCCCCAGCCGTAGTCCGAGGAATCGTTCACCGGCAGGTCGAAGTACATGTGGTCGCGATCGTCGGCGAGCTGGTTGTACATCTCGCTGTCGCTGGGGAACATGCGCAGCAGCCACTCGAGCCCGTGGCGCGCTTCGTCGAGCACGTCGGCCTGGCCGTTCGCGCCCGGCAGCCCGTTCGCCGCGAAGTCGTCGGCGAACGCCTTCGGGTGGTCGCGATACGCCATGAGCATCACGTACGTCGCGTTGGCCGACGTCGTGACGTACTGCAGGTAGTCCGACGCATCGGCCCATCCACCGCTCACGGGAATGAACTGCCCGGCACGCGGGGAATCGACGATGATGCCGTCGTGCGTGTGCACCGAGTCGCGGAACACCGGGTTCCATCCCGAGCGCTGCTGGCGCATGTAATAGAGCAGCGTGTCCGCCGCGCCGGCATAGACGTCGCGCCCGATCCGCACGATCGGCGACTGCGCGCTGCCGGCCACGATGCGATAGCGCCCGGGCTTCTTCAGCGCGCTGAAGTCCAGCCGATGCGTCACGACGCACGGGCCGAAGCCGTTCGCCGCCACGGCGCGACGGGGACCGAAGACCGTGCGCCCCCGTTCGTCCGTCACGACGAACGACGCGACACGCACGCTGTCGAGCGAACAGGCGACGGCCACCTTCGGCGCGTCGGGCAGGTACCCCACCTGGTTGATGCGGACGTACGTGACGGTGTCGGATGACGAGCGCGACGGCGGCGCCGGTTGCGTGGGCGCCGGTGTCGCGTGCGACAGTGCAGCGAGGGTCAGGGCAATCAGCATGTCAGCGCTCTCCCGCCGCCTGGGTGGCGGCGGTCGGCTTCAGGTAGCGGTCGTACCAGTTCACGTAGCGCTTCCAGCGGTCCACGCGGTAGCTCGGCACGGTGATGCCATGGAACTGGTTCGGATAGATCACGAGCTCGGTCGGCACGCCGAGCGTGCGGAGCGCCTGGTACATCTGCTCGCCGCCGATGATCGGCACGTTGAAGTCGCTCGCGCCGCCCATGAACAGGGTGGGCGTGGAGATGCGGTCGGCGTGGAAGAACGGGTACGAGATCCTGATCCAGCGATCCTGCGCCTTCCACGGTGCGCCGATCTCCATGTTGTACTGCGCCACGTACTGGTCGGTGCCGTACATGGCGAGCTGCAGCGCGCTCCCGGCGCCACTCACCGCCGCCTTGAAGCGGGGCGTGGTGGCAATGGTGTAGTCGGTCAGGATGCCGCCGTAGCTCCAGCCACCGATCCCCAGCCTGGCGGGATCGGCCACGCCCATGCGCACCACCTCGTCCACCGCGCCCAGGAGATCGAGCACCTCCTTGTTCCCCCAGTCGGCGTAGATGGCCTTCTGGTACGCCGAGCCCCGCCCGTTCGACCCGCGGTAGTTCACGCCGAGCACCGCGTAGCCGTTCGCGGCGAGCCACTGCCGGTCGAAGTCGAAGCGATAGCCGTCGTGGCCGTTCGGACCGCCGTGGATGTACAGCACCATCGGCAGCTTCGCGCCGCTCGCCGCCCCCGCGGGACGGAACAGGATGGAGTGCACCTCCGCGCCGTCCCTGCTGCGCGACACGATCCGCTCCACACTGGCGAGCGCGAGCTGCGCGAACAGCGAGTCGTTCTGGTGAGAGAGCTGGCGCGTCGCACCGCCGTTCCAGAGCGCATACACTTCCGGCGCGCGGTCGGGGGTCGACATCAACACCGCCACCTTGCCGTCGGGGAGGGCGCTGAATCCCGACACGGCGAGCTTGCCGTCGAGCAGCCGCTGCGCCGTGCCGTCGTCGATGCCGATGCGCACGAGCGGGTCGGCGAGATCATCCGCGATGGTGGCGAGCACGGATTTCCCGTCTTCGGCGAAGCGCACGCCGGACACGGGGCGGTCGAGCGCCGCCGTCACCACGCGCGCCGGCGCGCTGCCGTCGCTCGGCACGATGGCGAGCTTGTTCAGGTGATACGCCGAGAAGCGCGGCTCGTCACCGCGGACGAAGGCGATCCACTTGCCGTCGGGGGACCAGGCGGGACGTCCGCCGTCCGGCCCGTCGAAGTCGGTGAGCTGCTTCGCGCTCGCGCCGGGGCGGGCGTCGATCACGTAGATGTCGTTGTCGTTCTCGTGGCCCGGCTCGGGAGGCGCCTCGCGCACGAAGGCAATGCGCCTGCCGTCCGGGGACCAGCTCGGCGAATCGTCGTCGGCGAGGGTGCTGGTCAGCGTGTCCACGCGCCGCGCGTCGAGGTCGAACAGCGCGAGGTGCGTGCGCTTGCTGCCGAGGTAGCCGGTGATGTCCTGCTTGAAGTTGTAGCGGTTGATGACGATGGGCGTCGGCGTCTTGTGCTCGGCGGTGTCGAGGCGGGCGGCGCTGTCGGTCTCGACGTCCAGCACGAGGGCGAGTCGCTTCGAATCGGGGGACCAGGCGAATTCGTCCACGCCGCCCTTGATGGTCGTGATGCGCTGTGCCTCGCCGCCACGGCGATCGAGCAGCCAGACCTGCCCGCCCTTTCCTTCCTGGCGCCCGGAGCTGAAGGCGAGCCAGCGACCGTCCGGGCTCCAGCGCGGCGAGCTCTCGCTCTCCGGCGTGGAGGTGAGCCGGATGGTCTGCGTGCCATCCCAGCTCGTCATCCAGATGTCGGTATCCGACTTGTTCTTCGCCGAGTCGATGGCCGACACGCTGTACGCCACCCACGCGCCGTCGGGGGAGATCTGCGGGTCGCTGACGGTGCGGAAGCGATAGATATCCTCGGCGCGCATGGGCCTCTTCGCCTGCCCGCTGGAGACCGACGGGGCAAGGAGCATCAGCGCGAGCGCGAACGACGGACGAAGCATGGGGAGACTCGGCGAGCGAGGTGAATCGAGAAATGCGACCATGGACAACAGAAAGCGAAATGAACGGAAAAGACCGGACTTGCACTACGACACTGCCGGATTCTCTCCACGTTCGAGATGGCTCCATGCGCACTGGAGCGTCCCGACGCAGTTCCAATCAATTCAATGACTTTGTGGGTGCAGGGGCCGGCCCCCGGTGCGCGGAGCAACGATCCCGAGTGGAACGGATCCGGCCGTTGTCAGGCAGTTCGTCCGGCTCTTTCCGTTCCACTCGATTCTTCGACCCACGCGGCGGGAATATACGATCGTGCCGAGCACCCGCGAGCGTCACCGCGCGTCTGCGGCAGCCCCGTCAACGAGTGCCTTCGCCACCGCGTCCTGCAACGGCGCGACGTTGGGGAAGTAGCCCCGCGCGTCGGTGCCCATGTTCTGGCGGTTCGTGAGCAGGATGACCGACACGCCGTACTTCGGCACGCCCAGCACATACGTCCCCGTGAAGCCCGTGTGATGGAAGCTCCCCTCGGGAAGCGCCGGTGAGCGCATCCAGCCGAGGTAGTTGTCGTAGCGGTCGCGCGTCAGGAAGCGGTGGATCACGTCGCTGCCGAGGATGCGTGGGGTCGTCGCGCCGCCGGAGACCAGCATGTCCAGCAGCACGCGCAGCTGGCCCGCGGTTGAGAAGAGCCCCGCGTGACCGGCGATGCCGCCGTGCGCGTACCAGGAATTGCCGTCGTCCACCTCGCCGTCCAGCACGTAGCGCCGCCAGCCATCCCACGCCGTGGGATCGCCGAGATAGCGGTAGCCGAAGGTGGAGTCGTAGACCATGTGTCGCTCGTAGACGTTCCCCTGCTCGGTAGCGGCGAACTTCGTGAAACCGTGCTGCCGCGGGACGAAGGTCGTGGAATCGAGGCCGAGCGGCTGGTAGATGGCGTTGTCGAGGAATGCATCCAGGCGCTGCCCGCTCACCCGCTCGATGATGTAGCCGAGCAGCATGAAGCTGAAGTCGCTGTAGTGGCGCCCCTCGCCGACCCCCCACTGCAGTGGCATGTCGCGAATGAGGCGATACGCGTCCCGCTCATTGGACGCGTGGTAGTAGAGAGGCTGCCACTGTACGAGCCCCGCCGAGTGGCTCAGCAGGTGGCGCACCGTGATGCTGTCCTTGTGCACGTCCCGGAAATCGGGGAGGTAGCGATGGACCGGGGCGTCGAGATCGATGCGGCCTTCGTCCACGAGGCGCATGACGCCCATCGTCGTGCCCATCACCTTCGTCACCGAGGCGAGGTCGAACATCGTGGTCGTCGTCATCCGCGGCGGGGACGCGAGACGACGGCCCTCGTAGTCGTAAAGCTGCGTGTACCCGAACGCGGTGTCGTGCACCAGCCGGCCATCCTTCGACACGAGGAGCACGGCGCCCGGCGTGAGCGTCCCGATGGCCGCGGCGACCAGCGAGTCCGCGGTGACGATGCCGCGCTCGAGACCCGGCCCGGGGGGGGCGCCATTCGTCCGGGATGCAGAAGTGGAGGACGTCGATGACGCCGGCACGGAGGCGCAGGCGGACGTGGCGAGAAGCAGGAACACAGCAGTGAGTCGCATCATGACCTGGTGACTGAAGAATGCTCGACCGCCGGCCCCACCCCCAGGCGCTCCGCGAGGCGGAGCGCGTCGTACGGCGCGTGGACCTTGGCGTCGTTGTCGAAGTAGACGTATACGTCGTGCGAACCACCCGCCTCGCTCCGCCAGCCGGTGCAGCGCTGCGCCCACACGTCCAGCTCCTGGTCGGTGTAGCCGCTGGCGTAGAGCTGCCGGGAGCCGTGCAGGCGCACGTACACGAAGTCCGCCGTCGCCTGCTCGGCGTAGGGGAACTTGCCCGCGGTATCGGCGATCACGAAAGCGCACCGGTGCTCGCGGAGGAGCGCGTAGAACTCCTCGCGAAAATACGACGGATGTCGCACCTCGAAGGCGTGACGGTATCGCACTGGCGCCGCGGCGTCGACCAGCGCGCCGCGGCGGAGCCGCGCGTCGTGCTGCCGCGCCACCGCCTCAGCCTCGCGCGAGCTCCGTGGCAGCTGGCGGATGAAGCTGTCCAGGCGGTCGGCCTCGAACCGGTACGTGGCGGGAAGCTGCCAGAGAAAGGGCCCGGTCCGCTTGCCGAGCGCCAGCACGCCGCTCGCGAAGAAATTCCCGAGTGCCACCTCGACGTTACGCAGCTTGAGGTTGTGGGTGATGAACCGACCACCCTTCACCGCGAACACGAAGTCGCGCTTCGGCACCTCCGCCAGCCACCGCTCGAACACGGCTGGCGACTTGAGGCTGTAGAAGGTGCCGTTCAACTCGATGCTGTCGAACTTCCGGCTGGCGTACTCCAGCCAACGCCGAGCCGGCAGGTCGTCGGGGTAGAACCGGCCGCGCCACGGCTTGTAGTCGTAGCCACTGATGCCGACCCAGGCGCGGCCAGCCATCCCGCTCAGCGCCCGCGCGACTCGCTTTCCCTGTAGCTGCGCGGCGGGTTGCCGCAGCGCGGGGCCGGAATCTCCCTGCCGGTCTCCTCGGCGATCGCCGGCACGCGCCGCTCGCGCCCCAGCTTCGACGGATCCTCCGACGCCTCGTACGCCAGCATGGCGATCAGCGTCGCATTCCGCCTGATGACGTCGAAGCTGATCTTGTCATAGGTGTCGCGGTTCGTGTGCCAGGTGTAGTCGTTGTAATCCCAGTCGGCCGAGTTGAGGAAGAAGCCCGGAGCGTCGCGGCAGGCGAAGGCGTCGCTGTCGGTGCTCTCGTTGTGCGCGTAGCCGGGGAACTCGAGCGTCACGCCGCGCCAGACATCCTCCGGCATCTGCGACATCCACTTCGCGAAGTGCTCGGGCGCATCCATGAAGCCGACGGTCACGACCCGATCGATGTTGCCGGTGCCGTTGTCCTGGTTGAGCAGCACCTGCAGGCCCTTCAGCACCTCGGGGTGATCGGCCGCGTACGCCGCCGACCCGATGTCGCCTTCCTCCTCACCGCTCCAGTGGCCGGCGAGGATCGTCCGCGCCGGCTGCGGGTAGGCCGCACGCAGGATGCGCATGGCCTCGAGCATGATGATCGTGCCCGTACCATTGTCGGTCGCGCCGCTCGCACCGTCCCACGAGTCGAGGTGCGCCGACAGCATCACGTACTCGTCGGGCTTCGCGCTCCCGCGCACCTCGGCGATGGTGTTGTACACCGGTGACTCCTGCGGCGCGAGCTTCGACTCGGCCACGGCGTGCACGACGGGGTGCTGGTTGTTCTGCGCGAGGCGCGCGAGAAGCGAGTAGTCCTCGCAGCTCACGTCGAAGCTCGGCGCACGGGTCGTGCGCGCCGAGAAGATCTTGTCCACCCCCCACCCGCGCGACCAGGTGTTGGTGAGCACGCCGGCCACCCCGGCAGCATCGAGCTGCGAGGCGAGCGCGCGCGCGTTCACGCGCATGCCGACGAGGCGCTGGCGCCAGTCGCGCATCGCGGTGTCGCGCTCGGCCTGCATCGACTGGAAGGTGGCGGGGGTGGCCCACTGCTGCCAGCTCGCATCGGGGCGGCAGGTGGGCTGCGGGAACGACATCAGCACGAACTTGCCACGGATCGTGCCCAGCCAGCGCGCGAAGCCGGCGCTGTCGAGCACGGCACCGTACACGGGGAGGTTCACCACCTCGCCGGTCAGCCCGCCTGCCGGCGTGGCCGGGCTCCAGGCGAGCTGCGTCGCCTCGAGGGTGCGCACGCGGGGCTGGGTGAGCTCCACGCGGCTCTGTCCGCGCGTCCAGTCTCGCCAGGTGCCGTACTTCTCGTTGCGGGCCGTGACGCCCCACGACGCGTAGGTCTTCACCAGCCAGTCGTTGGCGGCGCGGTTCGCCGGCGACCCGGTGAGCCGCGGCCCGATGGAATCCATCAGCACCTGCGCCAGCCGGGCGACCTGCGAGTTCTGCATCCCTTCCTGATAGATGCGCTTGATGACGGGGTCGTTCGTGGGGGCGCCGAGCGTGGGGACCTCCTGCGCATGCGCCGCCGGTGCGAGGAGAGCGAGGACGGCGAGCGCGACGAGGCGCGTGCCGGAGCGCGAGTGACGGATCATCGTGGCGAAAGTGGTGATGGTGCGTGCGGCCCGTGGCGTACCCACCGGGGCTGTCGTAAGTTGCACCAGTCCACGCGGAGCCGCACGGTGCAACGCGAATCGCCCGTCTTCTCCCTTCCCGCCGCACCTACGCCGGAGCTGTTCGCGGCGCTCTACGACGAGCTGCACCGGCTCGCCGAGTCGCACCTGCGTCGTGGCGCCGGTGGACTGGGACTGAGCACGACGACGCTCCTGCACGAGGCCTACCTCGACCTCGCGTCGCGACCGGCGCTCGGCTTTCCCGACCGCAGCCGCTTCCTCGGCTATGCCGCCCGCGCCATGCGCGGCATCGTGATCGATTACGCGCGGCGGTCGCGTGCGCTCAAGCGGGGCGGTGGCGCGTTCGAGATCACCCTCACCAGCGTGTCGGCGGCCGAGGCGGCGACCGACGCCGAGGAGCTCAGCCGGCTGTCGGACGCGCTCGACGAGCTTGGCGAGCTGGAGCCGTCGCTCGCCGAGCTGGTGGACCTGCACTTCTTCTGCGGCTACACGCTGGGGGAGGTCGCGGAGCTTCGCGGCGTCTCCGCGCGCACCGTGCAGCGCGACTTCCGCAAGGCGCGGCTGCTGCTCCAGCATGCGCTGCTCGGCGGGCCGGGATCACCGTCGAACGAGCGAACGGCCTGACGGCTCCCGCGAGGCTCCCTGCGTCGCGGCGTAGCGCGCCGCGTCGAGCGGCCGGCCCTCGGCCCGGTAGAGATCGACGAGGCTCTGGATGGCGAGGCGGTGACTCGCGCGGGACAGCGTGCGCGCCCTCGGGCCGACGGCGCCGAGCAGCAGCGGCTCCGCTTCCGTGACGCGCCCCTCGTCCAGCAGGACGCGGCCCAGAAAGAGCCGCGCACGGTTGGCCACCGGATTGGGGTCCGGTCGCTTCGCCACTTCGGAGGCGAGCACGGTGCGCAGGAGGCGCTCCGCTTCCGAAGTGCGGCCGCGCATCGTGGCGCAGAGGGCGACGAAGCTCAGCGCGTTCACGTAGTCGAGGCTCGCCCTCCCCTTGTACTTCTGGTAGCCGGCAGCCGCCTCCTGCCAGACGGCGTCCGCCTCCGGCCACTGCTCCCGCTCGACGAGCAGGTAGCCGAGGTCACGCAGCGAATGCGCGAGCTGCGGATGTCCCTCCGGATAGCTCGTGCGCAGGATCGCGATCGCCTGGCGCAGCAGCGTGTCGGCGCCGGCCATGTCGCCCACGTCCACCTCGAGGCTTCCGAGGGTGGACAGGTCCGCCGCCACGCGATAGTGGGCGTTCCCGTACAGCGCGCGGTCGATCTTCAGCACCTCGCGCTGCAGCGTGTCGGCACGGTCGGTCTGTCGCGAGAAGCGGACGATGTTCGCCATGGTGCCGAGCTGCTCGGCACGCTCCGGCGTGAACAGCGGCGGCTGCGCCCGCACGAGCTTCAGCCACTCGTCGAACAGGGGCCGCGCCTGCTCGTAGCGGCCGGCCATGTGCATTTCGCTCGCGAGCTGGTACAGCGCGTCGGTCGTGAGCGGGTCGGCATCACCGAACAGGTGCCGGCGAATCCGCAGGGCGCGCTGCAGGAGCGGGATCGCATCCGCCGTCCGGCTTCCCCCGTCGCTCACCAGCGACGCGACGTGCATCAGGCTGGTGGCCACGTCGGCATGGTTCTCTCCCAGCTCGCGGCGGCGAATGTCGAGCGCTTCCAGGAGGACCGGCCGTGCGCCCTCGACGTCGCCCATCTGCAGCCGGATGCGGCCGATGAGGTCGAGCATCTGCGCCTCGGTGGCGGGCTGCGCGGACAGCTCGTGCGCGCGCCTCACCCCGCGCGCCAGCACCTCGCGCGCGCTCACGGAATCACCGCTGTTCACGCCGCTGCCGCCGTTGTCGAACATGCCGAGGGCGAAGTCGGTCACCTGCTCCGCCTTGTGGGCGCTGGCGCGCGCGTCCTCCAGTGCGCGGCGCACGCGCGCGCGGTCGTTGAGGACCATGGTGAGCCACGCCCCAGCCACCGTCACGCCCACGAGCGCGAGCGCCGCGGCCGCGCGATGGCGCCGCAACAGCTTGCGCGCCCGGTAGCCGATGGAGTCCGGGCCGGCGCTCACCGGCTCATGACGCAGCCACCGATGCAGGTCGTCGGCGAACGCGGCGACGGTCTGATAGCGCTCGGCCGGGTTCGGCTCGAGGGCGCGCCGCAGCACGAAGTCGAGGTCGCCGAGGCCGATCGGCTTCGGCGTCGCGTCACCGAGGAGGGCCCCGAGCGCCTGCGCCGGGGAGTGGCATCCTTCGGCGGTGGGGTGGCGTCCGGAGAGCAGCACGTACAGCATCACGCCCAGCGCGTACACGTCCGTGGCAGTCGTGACGGCGTCGCCGCGGACCTGCTCGGGCGCAGCATATTCGGGCGTGAGGGCGCGCGCGTCCTCCACGGTGGGCGTGCGAGGGATGCCGGCATCGGCATCGAGCAGCTTCGCGATGCCGAAGTCGAGCAGCTTCACCGCGCCGTCCCGCCGGACGAGGATGTTCGACGGCTTCAGGTCGCGGTGGACGATGAGGCTGGCGTGTGCATGACCCACCGCGTCGAGCACGTCGAGGAAGAGGCGCACGCAGGCGAGCGGTCCCAGTCCGTGCGCCCGGATGTAGTCGTCGATGCGCTGCCCGTCCACGTACTCGAGCACGAGGTACGGCTGGCCCGTGACGCTCACGCCGGCGTCGAGAAGGCGCGCGATGCCCGGGTGTTCCAGCCGGGCGAGCACGGATCCTTCGCGACGGAAACGTTCCTGCCCCGCGCCGGAGAGCAGCGCGAGGTTGAGCAATTTCACCGCGGCGCGCCCCTCGAAGCGGCCATCCGTCCGCCGGGCGAGCCACACCGAGCCCATGCCCCCGTGGCCGAGCGGTCGCTCGAGCGTGTACGCCCCGACGACCATCCCGGCGAGCGACAGCTCCACCGGTACGGACAGGAAGCCACGCCGCTCGGCCGCGTCGTCGTCAGCGAGGAGCGACGACAGCTCCGCGGCGATGTCGGGAGCGGTGGTGCCCAGCGCATCGAGCCAGCTCGCGCGCTGCGCGGGCGACAGGTCGAGAGCCCGATCGAGCAGCGGCTCGAGCAGGCGCCAGCGGTCGCGGTCCGGCACGGCCATGCGACGTTCTCCGCCAGGGGCCCATTCAGCTTATGCGCGCCGGCGCGGCGCGCAATGGGACGCACGCCGCGCGGCCGGGTCCGTCACTTCCGTGCCGGCTCTACCGGCAGCCCACTGGGCACGCGATGCGGGATCATCTGCGTCAGGTCGCGCGCCGCGTCGTCGGTGAGTGCGCTCATGTATGCCATGAGCTTGTCCACCACGTCGGGAGTGAGCACCACGCCCGCGAGCAGCGGGTCGCGCTGCAGGAGGATGTCGGGCGCAGTCGCCTGCAGCGTCCCCTGCAGCGACGGTTCGAGCGTGGTCGGGTCGAAGGCGAGGAGCTTCGCGTCGGACTCGCTGTAGTGTTCGACGAAGGCACGCAGGCTGCTGAAGGAGCCGTCGTGGCCGTAGGGTCCGGTGAGCTCCACGTTGCGCAGCGGCGAGGTCCGGAAGCGGTAGCGGTCCGCGACGTTGCCGGTGACGCGCATCCGACCGAAGTCATCGTGCAGCGACAGTCCGTCACCCTCGCCCGGTCCGATCTGCGCCACGGCCACGTCGTGGAAGTCGTCGTCGCTGAGCAGCGCACCGGAGTGACAGGTGGAGCACTTGAGCGCGAGGAAGGTGCTGGCGCCGTCCATCTGCGCCGGCGTGAGCGCAGAATTGTTGCCGCGCAGGAAGCGATCCCACGGCGTGTTCGCGGAGTAGCCGGCCGACACGAGAAAGCCGCCAATGGCGTTCGACGCGTCGGCGAAGGTGAGCTCCTCGAACGAACGGCCAGGATAGGCCTGTCGGAACAGGCGGCGATACTCGGGAATCTCGCCGAGCCGCTTCATGAGCCCTCGCCAGATGGCGGGATTGTCGTCGTCGGGGATCGCGGCGAGCTCGTTGCCGCTCGAGCCGCGCATCTCGGCGCGGCTGGTGACGGGGAACATGCCGATGGCCGAGATGGCGCCATACTCGAACGAGCGCTGCATCTGCGGAGTGACCTGGTTCCCCGCCGGTGTGCTCACGTGTCCCGGCGCGGTGAGCTCCACGCGTCCGTCCCAGAAGAGGTGACGCATGGTGGCGAGGTTGAAGAACGGCGGCGCATTGCGCGGGATGAAGGTGCCTTGCGGGTGGGTGCGGGCGGGGCCGAACCCTTCCCCGCCCTCGCCGACGGAGAGCGACTTCGCGTCACCGAGCGCGAAGGCGGGAAGGTGACAGGTAGTGCAGGCCACGTTGCGGTTGCCACCGAGAATCGGGTCGAACGCGAGCGCCTGGCCGAGCCTGACGAGCTCCGGCCGCACGAAGGGCCTGGGAGGGACCGGTGCGAATCCGCGCGAGAGCGCCAGGGTGCGCAGCGCGGTGGCGGTGGCGGGAGGAGTGACCTGCTGGTCCCGCGCCGCACTGGCTACCGGCGCGAGGAGCGAAGGCGCATCCGGGCGGTCACTGCAAGCGGCGAGGGCCAGCGTGCACACGACGAGCGTGCACGCCACGGTGGACGTCCGATCCATGACGGTCTCTCCTGCCCGAGGGCACCGCTCGCGGGGATACGAGCGGCGGCACGTGGAGCACGCGCAGAGAGTAGATCGGAATTACGGGGGAAAAGGCGACAAGGTCGGAAGGTCGGAAGGTCGGAAGGTCGGAAGGTCGGAAGGTCTGGGGTTCCCGACCTTCCGACCTTCTCACCATCCCACCGTCCGCCCGTCAGGGCGCGACCGCCTCCGTCGAGCTCTCCACGTAGCCCAGCCCCGACGGTTCCCGGGTGACCGGCAGCGGCGCCGGTTCGCGCAGGCGATCGATCAGCGAGACGACGGCCTTCGCCGCCAGGGAGTCGAGCGCGCCGACGATGGCGCCCCTGGCGCGCGACGGTGCCTGGCGCGCATGCTCGGCGCCGGAGTCCGCGGCATCGGCGGCGGCGGTCTTGAGTGACTGGGCGCCGGACTTCACTGCTTCGGCGCCCTTCTTCGCCGCGATACGCGAAGCGTCGGCGGCGGCGCTCGCCGCCTTGCGGTCGGCGCCCGAGGCGGCCACCGCCACGCCAGCGCCGAGCGCGACGGCGAGCGCCGGCCACGGATGATTGCGGATCAGCTCCACCACGTCGAGTCGATCCTTCACCGCACCGACGCGTTCCCTGGCCATCTCCACAGGCGCGGTCACGCGCGCCTCGATCTCGGCAACGGTGTCGGACATGCGGCTGCGGACGGCAGCCAGCTCCTCGCGAGTGGCGGCGATCTGGGACTCTGTGGACATGCGTGTCTCCGGGGTATGTGCGGCGCGCCAGTGAGCGCAATCTCAGCCTTCGACTGGGCAAGGCGGATGCCGCCGCCCCGGCGCAGGACGCAACCCTTCGCACGCTCAGCGTGTCCCACCGTTCGCCTGCCGCTATTGCGTCGTCAGCCGGGCTTCCGTAAGGTGGACCACCCGGCACACCTCGCGACCCGCTCTCGTCCTCGTTTCCGGAGACGCCGATGGAGCAACTTCGTCGTCGTTGGCTTCCCATTCTCGCCGCCGCGCTGGTGCTCGGCGGCTCCCTCGCCTGGTTTGCCTGGCCCTCCAGCGCGGCCGGAGCCGGAAGCATGCTCACGGCGCGGGTGAAGCAGGGCGACTTCAAGGTGACCGTCATGGCCACCGGCGAGCTCCGCGCGCGGAAGTTCGTGCAGGTCACTGGCCCCGCTGGCGCGCAGTCGGCCGGCGTCTACCAGACGAAGATCGCCAGCATCATCCCGGAAGGGACGGTCGTGAAGACGGGTGACGTGATCGCGGTGCTCGACCGCCAGCCCGCTGCCTCGAAGCTCGCCGACGTCACGCTCAACGTGCAGAAGGCGCAGGCCGACTACACCACGGCGCAGCTGGACTCCACGCTGAACCTGGCGCAGGCGCGCGAGGACGTTCGCACCGCGGAGTTCGCGCTCGAGGAGAAGAAGCTCCTCAAGGAGCAGGCGAAGTACGAGGCGCCGACGATCCAGCGGCAGGCGGCGATCGACTACGAGAAGGCGCAGCGCGCGTGGGAGCAGTCCAAGAGAAATCTCAGCACGAAGACCAAGCAGGCGATCGCCAAGATGTCGTCGGTGGCCGCCGACCTGGGTCGCCAGCAGAACCAGCTCCAGAGCATCCAGCAGGTGATGTCCGAGTTCACCGTGCGCGCGCCCGGACCGGGCATGGTGATCTACGTGCGCGAGTGGAACGGCAAGAAGAAGGGTGTCGGCTCGCAGTGGACGGCGTGGGATCCCACGGTCGCCACGCTCCCCGACCTCACCCAGATGGAGTCGCAGACGTACGTCAACGAGGTGGACGTGCGGAAGATCGCCGTCGGGCAGAAGGTGAACATCACGCTGGACGCCGACCCGACGAAGCAGCTCTCCGGCACGGTGACGCAGATCGCGAACGTGGGTGAGCAGCGGCCGAACCAGGACTCCAAGGTCTTCGAGGTGAAGATCGAGGTCGCCGGCGCCGACACCACCCTGCGCCCCGGCATGACGACGGCGAACCAGATCCTCACCGCGTCGGTGCCGAACGTCCTGTACGTCCCGCTGGAGGCGGTCTTCAGCGAGGGCGGCTACCAGTACGTCTACCGGAAGGATGGCGGCCGCATCGTTCGCCAGATGATCGATGCCGGCACGATGAACGACAACGAGATCGTCGTGCGGAAGGGATTGGCGAAGGATGACGTCGTCTATCTCTCCCCGCCTGCCGACACCGCCGGGATCCGGACGGAGAGGATCGACGGGCTGAAACCGAGGGCGGCCACCCCCGACACGCCGGCGACGCCCACGGCGGATTCGGCGAAGAGCGTCACCGTGCCGGTGAAGCCGGCGAACGCCGCGCCCAAGGCGCCGGCGGGCTTCACGCCGCTCGCACGGCCGAAGCGCTGACCGTGACCGCCGTCCCCGTGCCGCCGGTCGCGCCGCCGCCGTCGCTCGGTGCGCGCGCGCGAGCGCTGGCGACGCACATCCTCTTCAGCAGCGGCATCGCCGCCGAAGCGGTGGGGCACAACAAGCTGCGCGCCGGCCTGACCTCGCTCGGCATCCTCTTCGGGGTGGCCTCCGTCATCGCCATGCTCGCCATCGGCAACGGCGCCGAGCAGGAGATCCTCGCGCAGATGAAGCTGCTCGGCGCGAACAACATCGTGATCACGCCGATCGTCGAGCAGAAGGAAGGCGCCGTCGCCAAGGATGACGCGAAGAAGGAATCGAAGCGGTTCACGCCGGGACTCTCGCACCTCGACGCCCTGGCCATCCGGAGCGCCATCCCCGCCGTCGAGGCCACGAGCAGCGAGGTGGTGATCAACAGCGACATCGCGCGCGCGGGACATCACCGCTCCGGCAAGGTCGTCGGCGTGGACTCGAGCTACTTCCAGGTGATGAACCTCCACCTCGCCCGCGGCTCGACGTTCGCGCCGCACCACTTCGAGGCGTCGGCGCCGGTGACGGTCATCGGCCAGGGGGTGAAGGCGAAGTTCTTCACCACCGAGGACCCCATCGGTCGCACGATCAAGGTGGGAAACCAGTGGCTCACCGTCATCGGCGTGCTCGCGGACCGCAAGGTCTCGGCGGAAACCGCGCAGCGGCTCGGCATTCGCGACGCGAACATGGACGTCTACGTCCCCCTCCCCACGATGCTCCTCCGCTACCGGAACCGCGCCGAGGTGACGCAGGTGGAGATGGAAGCCGCGGCCCAGCTCTTCAGCTCCTCCAACGACTCGTCGGAGACCGACGAGCAGCGCGCGGAGAAGAAGAACTACCACCAGCTCGACAAGGTCATCGTCAAGGTGGAGAAGTCCGATGAGGTGACGGCGGTGGCCGACGTCGTGCGCCGGATGCTGCAGCGCCGCCACAACGACGTGACCGACTTCGAGATCAGCGTACCCGAGCTGCTGCTGCAGCAGGAGCAGCGCACGAAGACGATCTTCAACATCGTGCTCGGGGCCATCGCGTCCATCTCGCTGATCGTGGGCGGGATCGGGATCATGAACATCATGCTCGCGTCCATCCTCGAGCGCATCAAGGAGATCGGCGTGCGGCGCGCGCTCGGCGCCACGCAGAAGGACGTGATGGTGCAGTTCCTCAGCGAGGCGGTGATGATCAGCCTCGCCGGCGGCATCGCCGGGATCATCGTCGGGGTGCTGCTCGCCTCGATCATCGAGCGCGCGGCGGGAATCCACACCATCGTGTCGATGCCCTCGGTGATCGTCGCCTTCGGCGTGTCGGTGGCCGTGGGACTCGTGTTCGGCCTCGTCCCCGCGTCGCGCGCGGCGAAGCAGGATCCCATCGTCTGCCTGCGCTACGAGTAGCGCTTTCCCGGTCCTCCCGGCGGCCCGCGGCCGTCGTCCCCAGCTGGAGCCGTCATGCGTCCAATTTCCCTGTTCCTCGCGCTCGCCCTTCCGCTTGCCGCCGCGGCGCAGGATGCGCCCCGCACGCTGACGCTGCAGGAGGCCATCGTCATGGCGCAGCAGCAGGGGGCGTCGGCCCAGGTGGCACGCAGCCTCCGCGACGCCGCGCGCTCGCGCGACGACGCCTTCAACGCGCGGCTCCTGCCACAGCTCTTCCTCCAGGGCGAGGCGGCCAACCTGGTCCACGGCATCAATCCGGTGCTGCTCGACGACGGATCGACGCAGTTCATCAGCCAGTCGCAGAACCAGTCCACGATGCAGATCGGGTTCAGCCAGCGCATCCCGCTCACCGGCGGCACCATCTCCGTCGGCTCGGAGATGCAGCGCGTGGACCTCTTCGGCGACCAGCGGCGGCAATACTACCAGACGACGCCGGTGGTGCTGTCGCTGCAGCAGGACCTCTTCAAGCCCCGCACGGTGGTATGGGACCGGCGCGAGCAGTCGCTGAATGCGGCGGTCGCGGAGCGCGGCTACCTGGAGGCCCGCGAGGACGTGGCGGGGCAGACGGCGGACGCGTTCTTCAACCTCTACGCGCAGGAGGTCGCCCTGAAGAACGCCTCGTTCAACGTGGCGGTGAACGACACCCTCTACCAGCTCAACAAGGGTCGGTACGAGGTGGGCAAGATCGGCGAGAACGACCTGCTGAAGAGCGAGCTCGCCCTGCTTCGCGCGCGCGCGGCCGCGGACGACGCGAAGCTGGCACGCGACCGGGCCGAAGCGGCGCTGCGGCGGATCATCGCCTTCCCCGCGAACATGCCACTCGCCATCGCCTCCCCCGACTCCATGCCCGCGGTAATCGCGGATCCGGAGGTCGCGGTGCGGGAGGCGCTGAAGAACTCGAGCGCCATCCGGCAGAACGAGCTGGACGACGTGCGCAGCCGCCGCGGGATGAGCGAGGCGAGGGCGAACAACCACTTCAACGCGTCAGTGGAGGGGAGCGTCGGGTTCAACCAGACGGCCCCGCAGTTCGCGCAAGCCTACCAGAGCCCGCTCGGCAAGCAGACACTGCGCGTGGGGATCAACCTGCCGATGCTCCAGTGGGGCGCCGGCCACGCCGACATCGAGGAGGCGAAGGCCAACGAGCGGCGGGTGGAGGCGGCCAACAAGAGCCGGCGCGACCAGCTGGAGGAGGACGCGCGATTCAGCGTGCTGCAGCTGGAGCAGGCCCGCCGCAACGTGACGCTCGCGGCGAAGGCGGACACGGTGGCGCAGCGGCAGTTCGAGGTGGCGCGCAACCGCTACTCGATCGGCAAGATCACGAACGAGGCGCTCTACCTGGCGCAGGGAGAGAAGGACGCGGCGGTGCTCGCCAACGTGCAGGCGCTCCGCAACTACTGGATCACCTACTACCACCTGCGCCGCGTCACCCTCTACGACTTCGAGCGGAATCAGGAGCTGGTGGACGACCGCTGAGGACCCTCGTCAGCGCGCCGCCAGCACCTCGGCGATCATCGCCTCCTGCGCCACGCGGTCGCCCGGCTTCACCGACTGCAGCTCGAGGGTGAGCGAGAACTTCGAGAACTTGGACTTCAGCTGCACCGGGTAGCGGTTGGCGTCGTCGCTCAGCCAGAGCTGTGCGTCGCCATTCTCCGAGAAGATCCCCTTCGCCTTGATGGAGGGACGGATCACGGTCGTCGCGAAGCGACCCGCGTCCACCTTCACCGTCTCGGCGCGCAGGCCGGTGAGCACCACCGGATTGCGGTCCGGCCGGAAGTAGCGGTCGTCACGCCGCGTCTCGCCCACGCGCGGCATCGCCGCACGGATGGCGTAGATGAACGAGCCGTCATCCAGCGGCTGCGACACGCTCGCCTCGAGCGGGCCGTTGTCCTTCCGGTACTGCGCGCGGTCGGGGAAGATCTCGTAGGTAGTGTTCCGGTGATAGCTCCCTTCGCGGATGTTCTGCACGTGGCGCAGCGAGGTCAGCGTCTGCACGTCCACCCAGCTCTCGTAGCGGTCGCGCACGCGATAGAACGGGATGCCCCCGTCGATGGTGAACACGAGATGATAGGCGGGGCGACCGCGCACGCTCTCGATCCCCTCCACCTTCATCGTGGCCGAGCCGGCACGGATGCCGGCGAAGCTCGCGCTGTAGCGGAGCTCCTCCCCGACGGCGAAGGGCGCCGGCGCGACGTGGAACGCCACAGCGGCCGCTGGCGGAGGCGACGCCGACGGTTGCGCGGCCGCCGTGCCCGCCGCGGGCATGACGAGCGCGCCCGCGGTGAGACCGCTCAGGATGGTTCTGGCGAAGGAGTGCATGAATTGCTGCCTCATGTCTGGATCGCGCTATCGGAGCGCGGAAAGCACACGGTGAAACGACTCCCGATCGGCCGGCGCCACCTGCGCCGCGAGCTCGGTCTGGAGCTTCTGGATGGCGGCCGCGCCATCTGCATGACGCTGGCGTCCACGAGCAGTCACCACGGCGTGCACGGCCCGCCGATCGTCCGGGGAGGCCACTCGCGTGATGAGCCCGTCGCTCTCCAGGCGGTCGGCGAGCTGGGTGACGTTGCTGCGCACGCAATCGAGGGACCCGGCGAGGGCGCCTAGCCGCGTGGGTGCCTCGGCAGAGACGAGGGCGTCGAGGGCCTGGAACTTGGCGATCGACAGGCCGACGCCGGCGAGCGCGTCCTCCAGGCGGCACTCGATGCGCCGGGCGGCGTCGAGGAGGACGAGCACCTGACTGTTCATGCCATGAATTATATCGGCGTGAACGAGTGCCGGCAAGGCCCGGCCGCTCGGCCCTGAAGCGAGCTCTGCGTCAACCCGTTACCGGTACGCGAGTTAGAGGGTTTACCCAGACGTTTACATTCGTTACATTCAGGAGTCCCACAAGTCGTACTGCCGTCGATGGCGAGCGCCCCGCTTCGCTCCTGCCGTCCGGCCTGCACGTCGTTCTCAGTACTTCTCCTCCCGCCCAGCGTCCTCGAACGCCCTCCCAGGAGATTCCCGCATGCACCTGTCCCCGACTCTTCAGCAGCTCCTGCTCGGCGCGTCCGCGCTCATCTTCGCGGGCTCTACCGTCGTGTCCGGGCGTGACGAGTCGAGACCGGTCGTGGATGCGGCAGTGCGCGTCGTCGGCGCGAACACCGCGCACCTGCGCAACGCCGTCTCCTCCTCCCCTGACGAGGCGGTTGCGGTCGCCACGGCGTCGGCGCTGGAGGCGCTCGAGTCGGCGGTGCGCCCGCTCAGCCATCCGGACGCGCTCAAGGATGCGTTCACCAGCTACTTCGCGTTCAAGGCGGCGCATCCGGACGAGGTGAAGAAGCCCTACCTCTACTTCGTGGACTACGGGCAGCCGAGCACGGCCAGGCGCGGCTACGTGTTCGACATGCAGGCGCTGAAGATCGTCGACGGACCCTTCACCGTGGCGCACGGCCGAGGCTCCTCCACGTCGCAATACGGCGTGCCGACGCGCTTCTCGAATGCGTCGGGGAGCAACTCCACCTCGCTCGGCCTGTACGTGACGAAGGCGCTCTACGACTTCCACGGGAAGTCGGGCGGCCGGCGGTACAGCTCGGTTGGCCTCCGCCTGGACGGCGTGTCCACCGGCTTCAACGACAAGGCGCTCGGCCGCGGCGTGGTGGCGCATGGCGCGCCCTACGTGACGCCGACGCGGGCGGGACGGAGCGAAGGATGCCCGGCGATGGAGCCGGCTCGCGCGAAGGAGCTGCTGCCCAAGCTCGCCCAGGGTGCGATGGTGTTCCTCTTCGCGCCGAACGAGCAGTGGATGGAGCACGATCCCTGGATCACGGCCAACGCCGGCTGATCAGCGCTCGCCGCTCACGGTAGCCAGCTCGTACAGCTGTCCACGGGGTTTCGCTGCTTCGGCGGCGGAACCTCGTCTGGTTCTCCCACGTTGACCACGGCGACGATGCGCTCGTCGTCACCAACGCCCGCCGCCGCGCGCGCCGCCGGATCGGCCATCACGCCCCCGGTCTTGAGGTGCGTGCCCAGCCCCATGCTCACCGCGGTGAGCGCGAGGTTCTGCACCCCCATCATCGCCGCCGCGTAGTCCTCCTCGGCGATCTCGGGATTGTCGCTCTTCACGACGGCGATGACGATCATCGCCGGCAGGGCGCGATGCTCGTTCGCCACGGCATCGCGAAGTGCGCGACCGGCCTCGGGGGTGGCCGCCTTCTTCGCTTTCCGCTCACCGAGCGCGGCGCCGTACGCGGAGCGCGCCTCGGGGCCGAGGACGTGAAAGCGCCAGGCCTGGGTCAGGCGGTGATTCGGCGCGAGCGTGGCAGCGGCGAGCAGCCGCTCGATCTCGCTGCGCGTGACGGGGCGATCGGTGAAGCGCTTGATGGAGCGGCGCTGCCGGATGGCGTCGGTGACGTTCATGCGGGGAAGATAACGTCAGCGCCGCTCCACGACCGCCATCGTGCACCGCGAGATGCAGACGAGCCGCTCTTCCTCGTCGCGGATCTCGATCGACCATACCTGCGTCGAGCGGCCCACGTGCACGGGCACGCCCACGGCGCGCACCAGGCCATGCGTCTTCGGGCGAAGGTGGTTCCCGTTGATCTCCTGGCCCACCGCCGAGTAGCGCTCGCGATCGATGAACACGGCGGCGCCGAACGAGGCGACGGTCTCCGCGAGGGCGATGGACGCACCGCCGTGGAGCAGCCCGAACGGCTGGCGGGTGCGGTCGTCCACCGGCATCGTCGCCACCACGCGCTCCTTCGTCAGCTCGATCATCTCGATGCCGAGCGTCCTTGGCAGGCCGGTGATGGGGATGACGCGGTACCAGTCGGGGAGGAGCCTCTCGTCGCGAGCAGTCATCGGCGTGTGGGCAGAGTGAACGATGCTTCATGATGGGCTTCGGCACGGCGCGATGACAGTGCTTCTCCGGACGCGTGCGTCGGAAGTTTCCCGACAGCACCACCGCCGGGTGGGCGGCATGATGGGGCGACTCCAGCGTTCACCCTCATCCGGTCCGCCTGGCGGACGGGAGCCTCCATGCGCCAACACAGCTGGGCCGAGCCCTGGCGGATCAAGGTCGTCGAGCCCCTGCGCATCACCAGCCGCGCCGAGCGCGAGCGCGCCATCCGCGACGCCGGCTACAACACCTTCCTGCTGCGCTCGGATGACGTCTACATCGACCTGCTCACCGACTCGGGGACGAGTGCGATGTCCGACCGGCAGTGGGCCGGCATGATGCTCGGCGACGAGGCGTACGCCGGCTCGCGCAACTTCTACCACCTGCAGGAAGCGGTCGAGCGCTTCTACGGATATCCGGAGCTCATCCCCACGCACCAGGGGCGCGGCGCGGAGCACATCCTGTCGCGCATGCTGATCGAGCCGGGCGATCACGTGCCGGGGAACATGTACTTCACCACGACGCGTGCGCACCAGGAGCTGGCGGGCGCGCAGTTCCACGACGTCATCATCGACGCGGCGCACGATCCCACGTCGGAGCACCCGTTCAAGGGGAACGTGGACCTCGCCAAGCTGGACGCCGTGGTGTCGAGGTACGGGCCGGCGAAGGTGCCGTACGTCTCCGTGGCCGCCACCGTGAACATGGCGGGTGGACAGCCCATCAGCCTCGAGAACCTGCGCGCCGTGCGCGAGTACACGCGGCGCCACGGCATCCTGCTCATCCTCGACGCCACGCGCGCCGTGGAGAATGCCTGGTTCATCCAGCAGCGCGAGCCCGCCGAGCGCAACAAGCTGGTGTCGGACATCCTGCTCGAGATGTGCGCCCTCACCGACGGCGCCACCATGTCCGGGAAGAAGGACTCGCTGGTGAACATCGGCGGCTGGCTGGGGCTTCGCGATGCCGCGCTCGCCGAAGAGGCGCGAAGCCTGGTGGTCATGTTCGAGGGGCTGCACACCTATGGCGGGCTCGCCGGCCGCGACCTCGAGGCGATGGCGATCGGGATCGAGGAATCGGTGCGCGAGGAGCACATTCGCAGCCGCATCGGCCAGGTGCTGTATCTCGGCCAGCAGCTGCTCGACGCCGGCGTGCCGATCGTGCGCCCGATCGGCGGCCACGCCGTGTTCCTCGATGCGGCGGCGATGCTCCCCCACCTGCCCCGCTCGCAGTTCCCGGCGCAGGCGCTCGCGGCGACGTTGTACGTGGAGTCGGGGATCCGCGCGATGGAGCGCGGCGCCGTGTCGGCGGGTCGCGACGCCACCACGGGGGAGAACCGTTATCCGGCGCTCGAGCTGGTCCGGCTCACGATCCCGCGCCGGGTCTACACCCAGGCGCACATGGACGTGACGGCGGAGAGCGTGATCGCCGTGCAGGAGATCGCGTCGCGCGTGCAGGGGCTGCGCTTCACCTACGAGCCGACGCGGCTCCGCTTCTTCCAGGCGCGCTTCGAGTGCGTGCACCAGGCGGGGATCCTCGGCGGCGACTGGGGACCGGAGCGCATGCTGGCGATGACGTCGTCCGACTACGCCATGCAGCCATGAGCTTCCGGACGATCATCGAGCCGTTCCGGATCAAGACGGTCGAGCCCATTCGGCAGACGACGCGCGACGAGCGCGCCGCGGCCCTCGCGGCGGCGCGCTACAACGTCTTCCTCCTCCAGGCCGAGGATGTGCTCATCGACCTGCTCACGGACTCCGGCACGGGCGCGATGTCGGTGCAGCAGTGGTCGGGGATGATGAAGGGAGACGAGTCGTATGCCGGCGGGCGCTCGTACGCCGTGTTCGAGCGCGCGGTGCGCGACGTGACCGGCTACGCGCAGGTGATCCCGACCCATCAGGGGCGCGCGGCGGAGCACATCCTGTTCAGCACCGTGCTGAAGGCCGGGCACATCGTCCCCAACAACACGCACTTCGACACCACGCGCGCCAACGTGCAGGACCGGGGCGGCGTGGCGCTCGACCTCCCGATCGAGGAAGGCCACGTCGCGCAGTCCACGGACCCGTTCAAGGGAAACATGGACGTCGCCGCACTGGAGCGCGTGCTGACGGAGAATCCCGGCCGCGTGCCGCTGGTGATGATCACCATCACCAACAACTCCGAGGGCGGGCAGCCGGTGAGCATCGCCAACGTGCGCGACGTGCGGCGGGTGTGCCGGGCGCACGGCGTGCCCCTGTTCATCGACGCCTGCCGCTTCGCCGAGAACGCGTGGCTGATCAGGCAGCGCGAGCCTGGGTACGCCGATCGCTCGCCGCGCGAGATCGCACGCGAGCTGTTCGCGCTCGCCGACGGCTGCACGATGAGCGCGAAGAAGGACGGGATGGCGAACATCGGCGGCTTCCTGGCGATGAACGACGCCGAGCTGGCGCGGCGCTGCCGCACGCGGCTGGTGCTCACGGAAGGTTTCCCGACGTACGGCGGCCTCGCCGGCTACGACCTCGAGGCGATCGCCGTCGGCCTCAACGAGGCGCTCGACGAGGACTACCTGCGCTACCGGATTCGCTCCATCGAGTACCTGGGCGAGAAGCTCGTCGCCGCCGGAATCCCGATCGTGACGCCCACCGGCGGCCACGCCATCTACCTCGACGCGAAGCGCTGGCTCCCGCACATCCCGCAGAGCGAGTACCCGGCGTGGGCGCTCACCTGCGCCCTCTACGTGGAAGGCGGCATCCGTGGTGTGGAGATCGGCTCGGTGATGTTCGGCCGCCAGCCCGACGGCAGCGAGCGGCCGGCACCGATGGAGCTCGTGCGGCTCGCCTTCCCGCGCCGCGTGTACACGCAGAGCCACGTCGACTACGTGGCCGAGGTGCTGCTGTACGTGAACACGCTGGTGAAGGAGATCCGGGGCGTCCGCATGGTGGACGCCCCGGAGGTGCTGCGGCACTTCACCGCCACCTTCGAGCCGGTGTGAGCCAGGTGGCGCGGCAAACGGGCGCTACCAGGGGATCTGCGACGAGCGGTAGTAGTTGATGCCGAGCGTACGCCACCGCGTGGCCTGCGCGGCAAGGCGCAGGCGGAAGTCATCCCATGCGCGCGAGCCCTGGGCGCTCCAGCCCACCTCGGCGATGGCGGGCAGGCGCGGAACGGCGAGGTACTCCACGGCGGTAATGTTGCGCAGGGTCTCCGTCCAGATCGGCGCTTCAACGCCGGCCACGCGATCCTCGCCGACGCCGTGCAGGTACGTGCCCGGGTCCCAGTCGTACGAGTCGCGCACGTCCACATAGCCGGCCCAGCGAAGACCGAGCTCGGTCGTGGGATCGTACTTCTGGTCGATGTACGCCTTCTTCGCCGGCGAGAGGAGCATCTTCACGCCGGGGCCGAGCGGATGCTTGAGGGAGTCGGCGCGCCAGAGCTGCGCGATGGTGCCCGGCTGGAGCTGCGCGGCGGTGATCTCCTCCCAGCCCACCATCTTCTTGCCGTAGCGCGCGACGATCTCCTGCACGCGCTCGACGAAGCTGGCGTACTGCGCGGGTGTCAGCGTCTCCACCTCGTCGCCCCCCATGTGGAGATAGGGGCCCGGCGTCAGCTCGGCCATCTCGCGCATGATGTCGTCGACCAGCGCGTAGCTCTGCGCGCTGTCCACGCAGACGGTGCTCCAGCCAACGTCGATGCCCGTATACGGGCCCGGCGCGCGGCGGCTGCACGCGAGCTCGGGATAGCCGATCAGCGCCGCATTGAAGTGGCCGGGCATGTCGATCTCCGGCACCACGGTGATGAAGCGCTCCTGCGCGTAGCGCACGATGTCGGCGTACTCCTGCTGGGTGAAATACCCACCGCCACCGGGCCGGCCGCCAACCTCGGTGACCGATCCCTTCTCCGCCAGCAGCGGGCGGGACCTGATCTCGATGCGCCACCCCTGATCGTCAGCGAGGTGCAGGTGCAGCACGTTCATCTTGTACATCGCGAGGATGTCGATGTACTGCTTCACCTCGTTCACGGTGAAGAAGTGCCGGGCGACGTCGAGCATCGCGCCGCGCCAGGCGAAGCGCGGGACGTCGCGGATGGTGAGCGACGGCATCCCCCACGGGCGGCCGATGCGGATGTCGGACTCGATCTCTGGCGGGAGGAGCTGCCGCAGCGTCTGCGCGCCATGAAAGAGGCCCGCGGCGCGGTATGCCGTGATGCGTACCGAGTCCGGGCGCACGACGAGCTCGTAGCCTTCGTCGCCGAGGTCGGTGCGGTCAGCGCGAAGCTGGAAGCGGAGGCTGTTCGTCGCCACGGCCGGCGCGCTCGGCACGAGCGCGTAGCCGGTGGCGGGGCGGATGCGCGCGGCGAAGAGCGCCGCCACCGGCATCGCATCGGCGCCGTCGGCCTCGAGCACCGTCTGCTCGGTGATGACGAACGGCGCATCACCGGCCGTGGCGAGCGACGTGGGCTGCGGGACGAGGCGCGGGGCGTGGAAGACAGGCACGACGGGCTTCGCCGGCGCCGGCGTGGCTGGCGCCGGCGTGCGGGCGCAGGCGGCGGCGAGCAGGAGTGCGGCGGCGGTGGCCGTGCGCAAAGCGATGCGGAAGGAATCAGTCACGATATCTCGGCTCCGGGTCTCCAGCGGGTGCGCCCTGCGGCGTGGCTCCTCTCTCGGTACGGCTCCGTGTCGAGTATTGCGCCTCGCCCTGCCGAGGCGCACCCCGACGACAGGGCGACGTAAGATGCGAGGAGAGCGGCTCCCGCCACGTGCTGTCGCACGTGCGGGGTGACACGATCACTCCTTCATCAGCTCCGCCACCGCGTCGTACACGTCTTCCACGCTCGGCTTGGACCAGTAGTCGCCGTCGCGGCCGTAGGCGGGGCGATGCGAGGCGCCGGTGAGGGTGCGGGGCATCGCGTCGAGCCAGTGGAAGCCGCCCTGCCGCTCGAGCACCTGCTGCATCATGTACGATGATGCGCCCCCCGGCACGTCCTCGTCGAGGAAGAGGACGCGGTTCGTCTTCTTCAGCGACTCGGTGATGCGTCCCTCGAGGTCGAAGGGGAGGAGCGACTGCGCGTCGATGAGCTCCACGTCGATGCCGGCGCCCTCGAGCAGCTTCGCCGCCTCGAGGGCAATGGCGCACGAGGCGCCGTAGGTCACGACGGTCACGTCGCGGCCCTCGCGCAGCACGTCCACCACGCCGAACGGCGTGGTGAGCTCGCCGATGTTGTTCGGCAGCTTCTCCTTCAGGCGATACGCGTTGAGCACCTCGACGACGATGCCCGGGTCGCCCGACTGGAGGAGCGTGTTGTAGAAGCCGGCGGCGCGCGTCATGTCGCGCGGCACGGCGATGTACATGCCGCGCAGGGCGTGGATCATCATGCCGAGCGGCGAGCCGGAGTGCCACACGCCGACGAGGCGATGGCCGCGCGTGCGCACGATCACCGGCGCCATCTGGCCGTTGCGCGTGCGATAGCGCAGCGTGGCGAGGTCGTCGGACATCACCTGCAGGGCGTACAGCAGGTAGTCCAGGTACTGGATCTCGGCGATCGGCCGCAGCCCGCGCATCGCCATCCCGATCGCCTGGCCGACGATGGTCGCCTCGCGGATGCCGGCGTCGCCGACGCGCAGCTCGCCGTAGCGCGCCTGCAGGTCCACGAACCCCTGGTTCACGTCGCCCAGCTTGCCCACGTCCTCGCCGAAGGCGATCACGCGCGGATCGCGCGCGAGCGCCTTGTCGAAGGCGGCGTTGAGCACCTTGTACGCGTCCACTTCGACCGAGCTCTCGTCGTACTGGGGGGCGACGACCGGCACGCGCAGCGCCGACCGCTCGCTCTCGTCGTACAGGAAGGCGTGGTAGCGCTCCTCGTCGACCGCCTTCTGCGCGTCGAGCCACGCCTGGATGGGACGCCGGGCCGACTCGGCAGCGCCGCGGCTGGCAAGGAGGGCGCGCCGCGCGGCGATGGTCACGTCGCGGCGCAACGGATCGCGGCGCTTCGCCAGCTCGTCCTGCAGGGCGCGCACGGCATCGGCGTCGGCGCCGCCCGCGTCGGCGAGCTGGCCGATCATCGCCCCGACCGTCGCGGCTTCGTCACGGATCGGCTGCTCGTACGCGTTCCACGCCGCGTCGCGCGCCTCGCGCACGTGGCTGGCTTCCTCCTCCTCCAGCGCGTCGAGGTCGGCCTCGGTGGCCATCTCCTGCTCGATGATCCACCGGCGCATGCGCAGGATGCCGTCGTGCTCCTTCTCCCACTTCAGGCGGTCCTTGCTCTTGTAGCGCTCGTGGCTTCCCGACGTCGAGTGTCCCTGCGGCTGCGTGAGCTCGATGACGTGCACCACCGCGGGCGCGTGCTCGCCACGCACGATGCGCACGGTACGCTGGTAGGTCTCGAGCAGCTCGGGGTAGTCCCACCCGCGCGCCGTCGCCAGCTCGTAGCCGGGCTCGGTGCGCGTGCGACGGAAGCCCTGGAGCAGGGTGCCGATGTTGCCCTTCGTCACCTGCAGCTCGTTCGGCACCGAGATGCCGTAGCCGTCGTCCCACACCGAGAGGAGCATCGGCACCTGGAGCACGCCGGCGGCGTTGATCGTCTCCCAGAAGACCCCCTCCGCGCACGACGCATTGCCGATGGTGCCGAAGGCGACTTCGTCCCCGTCGTGCGAGAACTCGGTGAGGTCGTGCAGCTCGGGGAGGTTGCGATACAGCTTGCTCGCGTAGGCGAGGCCGAGCAGGCGGGGCATCTGCGAGCCGGTGGGCGAGGCGTCGGCCGCCGACTGCGCCGACGCCGTGAGGTCCTTGAACCGGCCGGCCTCGTCCAGCATGCGCGTGGCGAAGTGCGCGTTCATCCCGCGTCCGCCGGAGGCGGGATCGGCCTCCACGTCCGTATGGGCGTAGAGCTGGGCGAAGAACTGCTGAACGTCCAGCAGGCCGAGCGCGAACATCAGGGTCTGGTCGCGATAGTAGCCGGAGCGGACGTCGCCGGCCTCCATGACGCGCGCGAGGGCGACCTGCGCCACTTCCTTGCCGTCGCCGAAGATGCCGAACATGGCGCGGCCGAGCATCACCTCGCCCCGGGCCAGCAGGCTGACCTGCCGGCTGCGGTACGCGATGCGATAGTCGCGGAGGATGTCGTCGGGCTCCAGGGTGGCGGCAGCGCCACCGTCGAACTTCACGCTCGTGCTTGCCAT
>DASURL010000181.1:0-6932 GCA_036280075.1 Gemmatimonadaceae bacterium
TGGGGCACCTCGAAGCGCTCCACGAGGTACCGCGCCACGCGGCCGAGCTCCTGGGGGCGCTCGCCCTTGAGGAGGAGGTGCCAGCGCCAGCGCTGCTTCACCCGCTCCACGGGACAGGGCGCAGGGCCGATCACCGTCACGCCGGGCGAGGGATGCGAGGCGAGGAGGCGGTGCAGCCACGCGACGGCGCGCGTGGCGAGGCGGGCGGTCGCGTCCTCGTTCGTCCCGCTCACCACGACGTTGGCCAGGCGCACGTTGGGCGGATACGGCGGCGAGCGGCGGCCCGCCAGCTCCTCGTGCACGAAGGCGTGATAGTCGTGCGTCACCGCGCAGCGCACGGCGTGGTGCGTGGGCGCGCGCGTCTGGATGAGCACCTCCCCGCCCTTCGGGCCGCGGCCGGCACGGCCGGCCACCTGGCTGAGGAGCTGGAAGCAGCGCTCGGAGGCGCGGAAGTCGGGGAGGTTGATGCCGACGTCGGCGTCGATCACGCCCACGAGCGTCACGTTGGGAAAGTCGAGCCCCTTGGCGATCATCTGCGTGCCGAGCAGGATGTCCACGGCGCCGATGCCGACGCGGTCGAGGATTTCCGTGTGCGCCCACTTGCCGCTCGTGGTGTCGACGTCCATCCGCGCGATGCGCGCGCTCGGGAAACGCTCGGCGAGGAGTCGCTCCACCTGCTGGGTACCGAGCCCGCGCTGGCGCAGGCGCTGGCCGCCACAGCGCGCGCACTGCCGGTGCACCGGCTCGGTGTGCTGGCAGTAGTGGCAGACCAGCCGCTCCGGCGTGCGGTGATAGGTGAGGCTGATGCTGCAGTTGGGACAGACGGCGACGTCGCCGCAGGCGCCGCACTGGATGAAGCTGGCGTAGCCGCGGCGGTTGAGGAGCAGGATGCTCTGCTCGCGCTTCGCGAGGCGATCGCGCAGCGCCGCCTCGAGCGGCGGCGCGATGGCGAAGGCGAACGCGGCGTCGGCCTCCGCGGTCTCCGACGGCCGGCGCGCCGGACGCTCCTCGCGCAGGTCCACCACATTCACGAACGGGAGCTGCGCGCCACCAGCGCGCTCCGGGAGGGTGAGCAGCTCGTACTTCCCCGAGTGCGCGTTCACCCAGCTCTCGAGGCTCGGCGTCGCGCTCCCGAGCACCACGACGGCGCCTTCCGCGCGCGCGCGCACGATAGCCACCTCGCGCGCGTGATAGCGCGGGGCGTCGCCCTGCTTGTAGCTGGACTCGTGCTCCTCGTCCACGACGATGGCGCCGAGGTCCTTCAACGGTGCAAAGATTGCGGACCGGGCGCCCACGGCGATCCGCTTCTCACCGCGGCGGAGGGCGAGCCAGGCGTCGTAGCGCTCGCCGTCGGAGAGGGCGCTGTGGAGCACGGCGATGCGGTCGCCGAACACGGCGCGGAAGCGGTCCACCGTCTGCGGGGTGAGGGCGATCTCCGGCACGAGCACGATCGCCGACTTCCCCTGCTCGAGCACGACGCGCCGCAGGAGCTCAAGGTAGACGAGCGTCTTGCCGCTGCCGGTGATGCCATGGAGGAGCGCGACGTGCCCCGGTTCCGCCGCCGCGAGCCGCTCGAGCGCGTGGCGCTGCGCGTCGCTCGGCCGGTGCGCGTCCGGCGCCTTGCGCTCGCGCGTGAGGAAGGGGTCGCGCGAGACGACTTCCTCGCTCACGACGACGAGCCCGCGCGCCACGAGTCCCTTCAGCACGGAGGGCGAGAACCTGAGCTGCTCGGCGAGCACCTCCACGGCGGCACGCCCGCCGAGCTGCTCGAGCAGCTCGTACAGCGCGCGCTGCTGCCTGGAGCGCGCGAAGATGCGGTCACGGTGCAGCAGCGAGGGCAGCTCGCGATCGATCGTCGCGATGCGGCGCGTGCGCCGGCTCGGCACGGGCGAGCTGGCGCCGGTGAGCGAGGCGGGGAGCGCGCAGCGGAGCGCGACACCGAGCGGGGCGACGTAGTACTCGGCGATCCACCCGCAGAGGTCGAGCATCGGCGCATCGAGCACCGGCGCGTCGTCCGGGGCCGAGTGGATGTCCTTGTACTTGAGGCCTTCGCGCGCCTCGCCCGGCGCGACGACGATCCCCATCTCGCGCCGCTTCCGGAACGGCACCACCACGCGCGAGCCGGGGACGACGGAGCCGGTCACGCCGTCGGGCACGCGATAGGTGAAGGTGCGGAACAGCGGAAGGGGGAGGGCGACGTCGATCAACACGGGGAGGGATCGCGGCGGGTCACTGCCACTACGGTACATGGTACCCGGTACCTCGTACTGGGTACGGGGTACCGTTACCTCGTACAGTACCGCGGGTACCTCGTACCAGGTACAAGGTACCACGTACCAGCAGTTCGAAGGGCGCGGTACCCTACCGCGCCACGACCCCCAGCCCCGCCCGGTCCGGAAGCCGAATCACGCCTTCAGAGATCGTGGCCCCGACGTACGGATCGTTCGCCACCAGCGCCGCCCCGTCGAAGTCGGCGCAGTCCAGCAGCGGCGCGAACTGCGCCGCCGCCGTGATGCCGAGCGAGCTCTCGATCATGCAGCCCGCCATCACGAGCATGTCGTGCGCGCGGGCGGTGGCGATCATCCGCAGCGCTTCGCGCAGTCCGCCGCACTTGGCGAGCTTGATGTTGATGCCGTCCACCACGCCGGCGAGCTTCGGGATGTCCTCCGCCACGAGGCAGCTCTCGTCCGCCACGATCGGCAGCGCCGAGCGCTCGCGCACGAAGCGCAGCCCGTCGAGGTCGCCCGGCTGGAGCGGCTGCTCGACGAACTCCACGCCCAGCTCCTGGAGCAGCGGCACCATGCGCAGCGTGTGCTTCGGCGTCCACGCGGCGTTGGCGTCGACGCGCAGCACCTTGTCGGGCGCGAGCTCCCGCACCACGCGCACGATGCGCTCGTCCCAGCTCGTGCCGAGCTTGATCTTGAGCACCGGATACTGGGCCGCGTCGACCACGCGCTGGCGCAGCGTCGCCTCGTCCGGCGCGATGGCGATCGTGAAGCTCGTCAGCGGCGCATCGGCTGGATTCAGCCCCCACAGCCTGTGGACCGGCACGCCAAGCCGCTTGCCCATCATGTCGTGCAGCGCACCGCTGACCGCCGCGCGTGCCGAGCCGTTGAAGCGGAGCGTTTTCGCGAGCGAATGCTCCAGCGCCTCGATGGACCAGCCGTCGGCGTCCGTCAGCGCCTCGGCGAGCAGCGGCAGCACGTCCACCACCGTGTCCGCCGTCTCGCCGTAGAACCTGCTCGGGGCCGCCTCCCCCCAGCCGGTGGCGCCGTCCTTCGCCGTGAGCGTGACGCGCACCACGCGGTACTCGCTCGAGCCGCCACGGGCGATGATGAACGGGTTCTTCGTGCGGAGGGTGACGATTTCGTGCTCGAGCTTCATCGGGGCGATTACGTGAGGGGTCGGCGTGCCAGCCCCGCCGCCCGTGTCGCGGCGATGTCGGCACTCTGCGAGAGGAAGCCGAGCAGCGCGTCGGCGAGGTCGCTGCCACGCTCGTAGCGGTCGTCCGGATTCTTCTCCAGGCAGCGCATGACGATGGTCGTGAGCCCCTGCGGCAGGCGCGAGTCGATCTCCGGCAGCGGCACCGGCTTCTCGTGCACGTGCTTGTAGCCCACCGAGAAGGCGTCGGCGCCGTCGAAGGGCGGGAAGCCGACGAGCGCCTCGTACATCACCACGCCAAGCGCGTAGAGATCGCTGCGGCCGTCCACGAGCTTCCCCATCGCCTGCTCGGGACTCATGTAGTGCGGCGTTCCCATCGCGCGCCCGCTCGCCGTGAGCCGGCCATGGAAGCGCGCCGTGGCGATCCCGAAATCGGTGATGAAGGCGTTGCCTTCGTCGTCGAACAGGATGTTGTCGGGCTTCACGTCGCGGTGGACCACGCCGCGCACGTGGGCGTGCTCGAGCGCCACCGCCACCTGCGCCGCCGCCGCCGCGGTGACCTCCGGCGCCACCGCGCGCTCGCGCTGCACGCGATCGGCGAGCGAGCCGCCGCTCAGGAAGGGCATGACGATGTACACCGTCTCCCCCTGCTGGCCGAAGTCCAGCACGGGACAGATGAACGGGTGCACCAGCCGCGCGGCGGCTTCCGCCTCGCGGCGGAAGCGCTCCGTCATCTCGCCGTCGCGCGCCAGGTGCGCGTGCAGGACCTTCACCACCACCTCGCGCGCGAGCGGCATCTGCTCGGCGCGGAACACCGTCGCCATGCCGCCGCCCCCGAGCCGGCGGAGGATGCGGTAGCGACTGCCGGTGGCGCGGCGCAGCGCGCTGATCTCGTCGTCGGGCTTCTCCAGCGGCACGCCGCTCACGTCCGGGAGCGGGCCGCCGCAGCGGCTGCAGATCGCAGCGAGGGCGCGGTTCCACGTGCCGCAGTCGGGACAGAACATCTCAGGCCCCGAGCTGCATCTGCACGAAGTCGTACGGCGGCCACGGGCCCGTGAGCTCGAAGCGGAGCTCGGGCGTCTGCCTGCCCTGCTCCGCGACCTCGTTGCTGAAGTCGGTCCAGCGCTCGTTGTCCACGAGGAAGGCCGCGCTCAGCACGATGCCGGTGAGCTTCTCCGTGCGCAGGGGCACCGACGAGACCGAGGCGCGGCGCAGCACGCGCAGGCTCTCCGCCGCCGCCGCCGCGAGGTCGGCGCCGACCTCGCGCTCGTCCGCCTCGCCGGGACGCCAGACGTGCACGCGCGCTGCCGTGCGATTGTCCACGAAGTTCAGCGCGTCGGAGAGGGCGACGAAGTGGAGCTCGAGCCAGCGCTGCACGGCGTCGCGCGACCGGAAGACGACGCCCATCGGCGCCGGCAGCATGGGCCCGCGCTGGTTATAGGCGTCCACCACGCCGGCGAAATGGTCGACCTGCTCCGGCATGGGCTCGACCCGCGCGTACGGACTCTGTCCACACACGGCCGCCACGTCGCGCACGACGATGAGCTCCGTGTCGGGGACGGGGGGTCGCACGTCGTGGGATTCCTGGAAGGTCACGCCGAACAGGGTCAGTGCCACGAGGCCTCGCCGGGCGGTGCGGGTGGGAGCCGGCGCGCTCGCCGGACCGGGGAAACTAACGGAAGACGAGGCCCGGACGCCATGCGGAACACCGACGTGCGCCCGCTCACCCCTCCCGTGCGTGCGGCCATTTCACCCCCGCCACGAGCTGGAATCCCAGCGCACGTTCCCGCGACAGGTCCTCCAGCAGGTCGAGCTCCCGCTTCACCGCGCCGCGCGCCGCGCGCCACCCCCGACCCCGCCACGCACGGCCGGTGATCTGCGCCTTCTCGCGCCAGGTGAGCGCTGGCATCGCCGTCTCCGGCGTGCGGGCGCCCGCCGACGGGCCGCCGTCGCTCCAGTCCTGCACCACGAGGTCCACCAGGCCGGCGGCGCGCAGCATCTGCTTCCATTCCACGAGCAGCTGCGGCCGGAGGCCGAGCCGCTGCACGAGGTCCTCACGGTCGCCGCTGGCGATCTCCGACGTCCAGGTGGGAAGCAGCGCGACCACGTGCCCGAATGGCTTCGTGACCCGAACGAGCTCGGAGAGCGCGCGGGCGGGATCGCCCGCGGCGGCGATCGCCGGCTCGGCGACGGCCGCATCGAAGACGGCCGTCTCATGCGGCAGGTCGTCGAGGGGCGCGATCTCGAAGACGACGATGCCTTCGGCCGCCGACTCCCGCCTCGCTGCTTCGGCCTCCGCCACGCGGACGGGATCGGGATCCACCCCCGTCACCGCCGCGCCCGTGCGCTCGGCAAGCCACGCCGTCGTCGCGCCATCGCCGCTCCCCGCGAGGAGGAGCTCCATTCCCGCCTTCGCTTCGGTGAGGGCCGCCACCTCGCGATACAGATCCTCTCCCGTCGCACGCCAGCGACCGACCGTGACCAGCTGGACGAGTCGGAGCACGACGGGAACCGGGGGGGCGGTGATGCGGGACACAACACGAAGATACTACAGCGAACCCGCGAGCAGGCCCGTCAGCCGGAACTCAGGCTCTGCAGGTGCCTCACGCACGCCTCTCCGAGGCGCTCGGGTGCGTACCCGCCCTCCATCGAGCTCACCACCCGGCCGCCACACCACTGCTCGGCGCGGCTCACCATCTCGCTCGTCAACCGGTCCACGTCGTCCAGCTCCAACGTGAAGCCGCCGAGCGGGTCGCCGGCAAGGGAATCGAAGCCGGCCGAGATGATCAGGAGATCGGGTGTGAAGCCCTTCGTGGCTGCGTCCACGGCGCGCAGGAGCTCGCTCACGTACCGCTCGCGCGGCAGGCCCGCAGCGAGCGGCACGTTCCACACGCTGCCATGCGGGCCCCGGTCGTCTGCGGCGCCGGTGCCCGGGTACCAGGGCCACTGGTGCATGGAGACGAAGCGGATGTCCGGCGTGCCCTGCACCAGCGCCTGCGTCCCGTTGCCGTGGTGGACGTCCCAGTCCACGATCAGCACGCGCTCGACGCCATGCCGCTGCCGCGCGTAATGCGCGCCGATGGCGACGTTGCCGAACAGGCAGAAGCCCATTCCCGCGCCGCGCAGCGCATGATGCCCCGGTGGTCGAACCGCGCAGAAGCTGCGACGAGGTCCGTCGCCGAACGCGAGGTCGATCGCGTCGAGCACCGCGCCGGCGCCGGCCGTGCCGGCATCCCACGAGCCTTCGCTCTCCACCGTGTCGGCGTCGAGTCGACCACCGCCTGCGTTCGCGAGGTCGCGCACCATCGCGACGTACGCCGGATCGTGCGCGAGCGCGAGCTCCTCCGCCGTGGCATGGCGCGATTCGCGGTGGTCGAGCGCGCCGAACAGCTCGAAGTCGTTGCGCAGCGCGCGCGTCACGGCGCGAAGGCGGCCGACGTGCTCCGGATGTCCCCACCCCGTGTCGTGGCGGCCGCAGTCGGAGTTGGAGATGAAGGCGACGGTGCTCATGATGCTCCACGAAAGCGGCGCGACGCCGTCTCGGCAAGCAG
>DASURL010000182.1:0-3456 GCA_036280075.1 Gemmatimonadaceae bacterium
CATGCAGAGAGTGAAGCCGTGGGTCGGTGCCGGCCTGCTCCTGGCGGCGATGGCCTGCCAGGACCTGGCGGTGACCAACCCCAACGAGCCGGACCGCGAGCGTGCGACCAAGCAGCCGGTGTCGGCCGAGTCGTTCGTCGCCACGTCGTTCCGCACCTTCTGGCCGGTGGCGGGGCACGACGACTATCCGTCGTGGGCCTTCTCCACGATGGCGCGTGAGATCACGTCGGGCTTCGCTGACTTCGGCCAGCTCGAGGTGAGCGCCGAGCCGCGCATCGCCTGGAACAACAGTCCGGTGAACGCGCGCGCGAACGTGGCGGAGGTTCCGTGGTACGGTCTCTACCGCACCATCTCGTCGGTGAACGACGCGCTGATCGCGATCGACTCCGGCCTCGTGGTGGTGGACGCGCAGCGCACCGCGCGCACGCACGCCGTGGGCAAGTTCATGCAGGGCGTGTCGCACGCGTATTTGGCGTTCTACTACGACTCGGCGGTCGTGGTGGACGAGAAGCTCGCGCTCGACACGATCACCAAGCCGCAGTTCAAGGGCTACAAGGACGTGGCGGCCGCGGCGCTCACCCAGCTCGACGCCGCGATCGCCGTGGCGCAGGCGGGGCCGGACTTCGCCCTGCCCGGCGACAACTGGCTGTTCCAGGACATGTCGCGCGCCGACTTCATCAGGCTCGCGAACTCGTACGCGGCCCGCGTGCTGGCGTACACGCCACGCACGCGCGCCGAGCGCGACGCGGTGGACTGGACGAAGGTGATCCAGCGGATCGACGCCGGCGTCACGACCGACTTCGCACCGGTGGCGCAGCCGGACATCCTCTGGGATGACTGGAAGCGCCTGATCGCGCGCGTGCGCAGCGGTCCGCCAAGCGACTTCGGCCGGCCGAGCTACTGGACGCTGGGCCCGGCGGATTCGACGAACGGATTCGTGAACTGGGTGGCGACGCCGGTGGCGAGCCGCCAGCCATTCCAGATCATGACGAAGGACCGCCGCATCCAGGGCCCCACCGGTCCGTCGTCCGCGGGCACGTACGTGGGCTACAACAAGTCCACGATCTTCGCCGTGTCGCGCGGGACGTACCGGTGGTCGTACTACTACTTCAAGCGGTATGGCACCGGCTCCACCTGGCAGAACGGCCCGCAGCCGGCGCTGACGGTGACGGAGATGAACCTGCTGAAGGCGGAAGCGCTGATCCGCCTGAACCGCGCGGCGGAAGCGGTGCCGCTCATCAACCTGACGCGCGTGGCGAACGGCAACCTGCCGCCGGTGACGGTGGACGGTCCGCCCGACGAGCCTGGCTGCGTGCCGCGCAAGCTCAACGGCCAGTGCGGCAGCCTGTGGGACGCGCTGCGCTACGAGAAGGGGATCGAGCTGCTGGGCATGGACGGCGTGCGCGCCTTCTTCGATGCCCGTGGATGGCAGACGCTCCCGCAGGACACGTTCGTACAGCTCCCGATCCCGGGCCGCGAGCTCGCCGTGCTGCAGCGGCCACTGTACTCGTACGGTGGCCCGGGTGGCGAGTCGAGCGCGCCGGCGCCGGATCCGGAGCACTGCCCGGTGGCACTTGCTCGCTGCCAGTAGTGATCTTCAACTGCAAGTGAGGTAGGGCGTACTTCGTACGTCGTAGCGGGACCCAGGGGGCTGGCCATTCCAATGAATGGCTGGCCCTCTTGGCATTCAGGTTTTCTGAACAGCGTTGGAAACGGAAAAGGCCGGAGGAGCGGCCTGAAACGGCCGGATCTGTCCCTCGCGGGATCTGAGCTCCGCGCGCCAGGACCAGCCTCTTCACCCCACAATCATTGAATTGACTGGAAGGCCTCGGGACGTTCTCCACGGCGTACGGAGCCTTCTGCCACGAGGAGAGAATCCTGTCGTTTCAGGTTCAATCCGGCCGTTTCCGTTCCCACGCTTTTCGTAGTTCAGCACAGCGTCCCGACAGAGAAACGGGCCGCGCCTTGTAGAGCGCAGCCCGTCGGTCCGGATACGGCGTACGAAGTACGTGCTACTTCAGTTGTTGTTGGTTTTCACCCTCTGCAACCTGATCTCCCGCCCATCCCGAACCCCCACGTACACGATGCCCCCCTTCCCGAAGCCGGCGATGGTGGCGTTGGCGGGAACCTGGATGCGGTCCACCAGCTTGCCGCTGCGGTCGATCACGTCGTAGGTCACGCCGGCGGCGGCCCTGGTGGGGATGGTGCGCACCCAGAGGCGGTCGTCCATGTCGGCGCGCACCGAGCCGACGCCAAACGCCGGCTTGTAGTCGGGAAGATCGGAGGGGTTCACGAAGTTGAGCGGCGGGAGCTGGTTCGCAGCGGTGGAGTCGTTCCCGCCATTCGTGTTGCTGCCGTTACGCCCGCGATTGCCGCCACGACGCGGGGGCTCGCCGCCGCCACCACCGCCCATGCGCATGGTGATCACCTGCTGGCGCTCGCCGCCGCCGGCGCCGCCCCCGCCACCGAAGACCACGGCACCATCGGCACCGGCACCGCCGCCGCGGCCGAACTCGACGCGACGGCGCTCCATCGCCGCGCGGGTGGAATCGATGAACGCGACCTTGTCCTCGTCGGTGAGCCGCTGCCAGTCGAACGGGATTCTATCTGCTACCGAGCGAGCGCCATCCGCTCCAATGAATTCCACGCGATACTCGCGGCCGTGCACGATGGCGATCGTGCCGTCGCTCAGCACCGCCCAGTCGTCGGTGATGGGCAGCGGGTTGATGGTGTTCGTGACGCTGACGCGACCGTTCTCGCCGCGCGAGATGATGAGGTTCTGCTTGGGGATGCGGAAGAACGCGGCGGTGTCGAGCTTGCGCGTGGCGAGGTCGAAGCGCACGAGCGCCGCGCTGTCGGGGAATTCCGGCGACTGGGGAGTACCGTCAGCACCTCGCCGGAAGTTGGGGCGCGCGAAGCTGCGGTAGACGATGCGCCCCTGCGCATCGAACCCGGGGTTCCCGAACGCACCGCCGACGAGGAACTGCACGTCGTTGGGCCGTGGCGCCGCCATGACGCGCACCACCTTCCCCGCGCCGTCGATCACCAGCATCGAGAGCGACGCGGGATCGATGAACAGCGTGGAATCACCGCGATAGGCGAGCAGCCCGCCTGGGCGCACGCCGTACGCGTTCGCCGTGCCGCTCGTGGAATCGGCAACGACGCCGATGACCTTCAGCGTGGAATCCATCAGCACCACGCGCCGGCGCACCTGGTCGTTCACGAGCAGGTTGCCGTTGGGCAGCTGCCGCACGGCGGCGATGGAGCCGAGGGAGTCGGTGCTGGTGGCGCTCGCCGCTGGGAGCGCACGCACGGCGGGCGCAGCGGCTTTCGCTGGCGCCTGCGCGGCGAGGGGGGCGGCGGCGAGGAGGAGAGCTATGACTGGTGACTTCATGGGAGGCACGTGGGGGAAGCGAACAACGACAACTGAAGCAGCACGTACTTCGTACTTCGTAC
>DASURL010000183.1:0-9818 GCA_036280075.1 Gemmatimonadaceae bacterium
ATCCAGAACCGCTTCGCGCGCGATTCGGTGATCCGCATCATGACGAACCCCGACTCGGGATTCGTCATCTTCGGGCTCGACGTCTTCCGTTCGTCCACCACGCAGTTCCAGCCGAACCTCGCCGGCCCGGTGGATCCGAACTACCGCCTCGGTCCCGGTGACCGCCTCGTGCTCATCCTCACCGGAGACGTGGAGGCGTCGTACTCGCTCGACGTTACGCGCGAGGGCTTCGTGGTGGTGCCACAGGTCGGGCAGCTCTTCGTCAACAACCTCACCATGGGTGAGCTGGAGCGGCTCCTGCGCTCGCGGCTCGGCCGCGTCTACTCAGGGATCGGCAGCGGCTCGACCCGCTTCAGCATCAACGTCGCCCGGCTGCGCACCAACCAGGTATTCGTCGTCGGCGACGTGATGCGCCCCGGCAGCTACCAGGTGTCCAGCGCCGGCACCGCGCTCACCGCGCTCTATGCGGCTGGCGGCCCGACGATCAACGGCTCCCTGCGCACGATCGAGATCCGCCGCGGCGGGCGCACGGTGGACACCCTCGACGTCTACGACTACCTCATCCGCGGCGATGCCTCGCACGACGTCCGCCTCCAGTCGGGGGACATCGTCTTCGTGCCCGTGCACGGACCGCGGGCGCGCGTCGTCGGCGAGATCGTGCGCCCCGCCACGTACGAGGTGCGTGAGGGTGAAGGGCTGCCGCAGCTCCTGCAGGCCGCTGGCGGCTTCACCGCCACCGCGGCGCGGCAGCGCGTCTTCATCGAGCGGATCCTGCCAGCGACCGAGCGGACGCTCGGTGCCGCCCGGACGACGATCGACGTCTCGTCGTCAGCGCTCGCGAACGGACTCGGCCCTGACGTTCCCATCCGCAATGGCGACGTGGTGCGCGTGTTCCCGATCGCCGAGGACGTGCACAACCGGATCGCCGTCACCGGCAACGTGAACACGCCGGGACCGCAGGGGCTTACGCCAGGGATGACCGTTGCCGACGCCCTTCGTGCCGCCGGCGGCGTGAAGCCCGACACCTACCTCGGTGAAGTCCTCGTCAGCCGGATGCAGCCGGATCGGACGCGCATCCAGCTTCGCGCCCGGCTCGCCGACACCACCGGTGCGGTCGTCAACGACTTCCCGCTGCAGGAGAACGACCAGATCCAGGTCTTCTCGCTCCTGACCTTCCGGCCGCAGCGCTACGTCGCCATCTCGGGCTTCGTGAGGAACCCCGGACGTTTCCCGTATCGTCGCGGGATGACGATGCGCGATCTCGTCCTGCTGGCGGGCGGCGTGAAGGAGGGAGCGCGGCTGACGGACGCCGAGATCGCCCGGCTGCCGGAGGATCGCTCCAATGGACAGACCGCGGTGACGATCCGCGTGCCGCTCGACTCCACCTACCTGTTCGGCCGCGCGCGGGATGGACGCTACGAAGGGCCGCCCGGCGCGCAGGTGTCCTCGGCCGGCGCGCCCGACGTGCCCCTCGAGCCGTACGACAACGTGCTCATCTTCCGCCAGGAGAACTTCGAGTACCAGCGCAACGTCACCCTGCGCGGCGAGGTGAAGTTCCCCGGCACCTACGCGCTCAAGAACAAGCGTGAGCGGCTGCGCGACGTGATCATGCGCGCTGGCGGACTCACCGACGAGGCGCAGGCGGACGGAATCGTGTTCGTGCGCAATCCGGACCGGTTGATCCACGATGGACGGGCGCTGCTCCCCGACTCGCTGGGCAACGGCGCGGCCGGCGGTGATTCGCTCGTCGGTGACAGCCTCACCCTGGTGCGCGTGATGAAGGGTCGCATCGGCCTCGACCTGAACGAGGCGCTGCGCGACCCGAAGTCGGCGGACAACCTCGTGCTCGAGGACGGCGACCAGATCGTCATCCCGCGCTTCAACGCGGTGGTGCGGGTGCAGGGGGCGGTGAACGCGCCGTCGAACGTGGCGTACGTGCCGGGACGCGACCTCAACTACTACGTGGATGCCGCCGGCGGTGCGTCGCGTACGGGCGACAAGGGCCATGCGTACGTGACGCAGCCGAGCGGGCGCCTGGAGAGCGTGCATGCGCGCCCCCTGCTCCCGGATGGCGTGCCGGTGCCACGGCCGGGCGCCGTGGTGACGGTGCCGGAGAAGCCGACCGGCAGCGACAAGAACGACTGGGTCGGCCTCGCCACCGTCTTCGCCCAGGTCGTCGCCAGCCTGGCGACGATCGTCGTCATCACGCGCCGGTAACGAGTACGGGCACCTCGCACGATCGCCGGGCGCCGTTCGTCCTCACCCTCGCGCTGATCGGCGTCTCGTTCAGCGGCCCGCTCGTCCGGCTCTCGCACGCGAGCGCCCTCGCCATCGCCACCTGGCGCCTCGGCTTCTCGCTCGTCGTCATCGCGGTCGCCCTGCTGCTCACCGGCGAATGGCGGCAGTGGCGCACGATCACGCGCACGGAGCTCGGCATCGCCGTCGGCGCTGGTGCGATGCTCGCCATTCACTTCTGGAGCTGGAACGCCTCCATCGCCCTCACCAGCGTGGCGGCTTCGGTGGTGCTGGTGAACACGCAGCCGGTCGTCGTGGCACTGCTCTCGACGTTCTGGCTCCGCGAGCGTCCCACGCGCCGACAGTGGGTCGGCATCGCCGTCGCCATGCTTGGCGCGCTCGTCGTCGCCCTCCCGGATTTCCGCAGCGCAGCGGGCACCGCGCACCCGAACGCCTTCCTCGGTGACCTGCTCGCCCTGCTCGGCGCGCTGACCGCCGCGACGTATTTCGTGTCCGGCCGCCGGCTTCGCGCGACGCTCGACCTGTGGCCGTACGTGGGGCTGGTGTACGGGAGCTGCTTCGTCGTGCTGATGATTCTCTCAGCGGCGACCAGCACCCCCCTCGCGCCCCAGCCGCCGCGCGAGCTCGCGATCTTCGCCGCCCTCGCGCTCGGGCCGATGCTGCTCGGGCACACGGGGCTCAACTGGGCGCTCAAGCACTCGCCGGCCTACGTGGTGAACCTCACCCTGCTCGGCGAGCCGGTGGGTGCGACGATCATCGCCGCGCTGCTGCCGGGGATCAGGGAGGTGCCGGGGGTCCTCACCCTGGTGGGAGGAGTGATCGTGCTGGTCGGAATACTGATGGCGGCACGAACTGCAACTGCCGTACGACGAACTTCGTAGCGCGTACTTCGTACGTTGGATCGTCGGCGGTAACGGGGACGGAAAGACCTTCGGTCGCACGCCGTACGAGGTACGCAGTACGCTGTACGGCAGTTGCCGTTGCCGTAGCCCGCCCGCCCCTGGTTATCTTTCCTTCATGGACCCCCTCCATCTCGACGCCATCGTCTCGCGCGGCGCGATCGTGGAATCGCAGCACGCGGTGCACGCGGCGGTCGTGGATGGAAACGGACGGCTGATCGCCGCGGCCCGTGACCCGCAGCTCGTGACGCACTGGCGCTCCTGCGCCAAGCCGTTCCAGGTGATGCCGCTCCTGGCCAGCGGCGGCTTCGACCGCATCGGCTGGGGCGACGACCAGCTCGCGCTGGCCTGCGCGTCGCACGGCGGCGAGCCCGAGCACGTCGCCATCGCCGAGGAGATGCTCGCGTCCATCGGCATGGAGCAGGGCGACCTGGCCTGCGGACCGCACGAGCCGCTCGCCCAGCGCGGGCAGAAGCTCCTTCGCGAGAGCGGCGCGCGGCCGACGCGCCTTCACAACAACTGCTCCGGCAAGCACGCGGCAATGCTCGCCAGGGCACATGCCGCGGAGTGGCCCGCCGTCGGCTACGAGCGCGCGGAGCATCCGGTGCAGCGCGACATCCTGCGCGAAGTCGCGCGCTGGGCCGGCGTGCGCGAGCGCGACATCGGCCAGGCGGTTGACGGCTGCGGCGTGGTGGAGTTCGCCCTGCCGCTGAGCGCGATGGCTCACGCGTATGCGCGCCTCGCCGACGATGCCCGTCGCTCGCTCGAGCTGCCTTCGCGGATCGTCCACGCGATGCAGACGCGCCCCTTCCTCATCGGGGGCTCCGATCGCTTCGACTCCGCCCTGATCGAGGCCACCGAGGGCCGCGTGATCTCCAAGATCGGTGCGGAGGGCGTGCACTCCATCGCCCTCATCGACGACGGCATCGGCATCGCCATCAAGGTGGCCGACGGCGCCCAGCGCGCGCAGTATCCGGCCGTGATCCGCGTCCTGCAGCACTTCGGCGCCCTCCCCGCCGACCTCCCGCCGCGACTGGCCGAATACTCGCCACGCCTGCTGCGAAACACGCGGGGCGAAGTGGTGGGAGAGGTGGAGGTGCCGGTCAACGGCGACTGACGTCGCGGATACTTCGTACTCCGTAGACGGACCCACTGTGGGCGTCGCGGCACGCAGTTACCGATTAACTTTCGCCGCCCATGCCCCTCGACCCCCAGACTCGCGCGCTCATCCTCCTCGCCGCCCGCATCGCCGGCGGTGACGAAGCCAGCGTGCGGGATGCATTCTCGCAGGCGATCGGTGCGAATGTGCCGGAACAGTGGATCGAGGAGCTCGTGCTGCAGAGCTACCTCTTCTGCGGCTTTCCGCGGACGCTGAATGCGGCGCGCGAGTGGCGTCGCCAGTCCCCGCGTGCCGCGGCGAGCGCGGAGGCGCAGCTCGATGCGCCGGCCGCGGAGCATGCCGACGAGGTCGACCAGGTGAGTGAGTGGCGGGTTCGCGGCGAGGCTACCTGCGCCGCCGTCTACGACGGCATGTACGAGAAGCTCCGCTTCAACGTGCGCGACCTGCATCCGCTGCTCGACGAGTGGATGATCGTCGAGGGCTACGGCAAGGTGCTCGGCCGGCCCGGACTTGATCTTCCGCGTCGCGAGCTGTGCATCGTCGCGGCATGTGCGGCGACCGGCCAGGATCGCCAGCTGCACTCGCACCTGCACGGCGCACTGAACGTCGGCGTGCCGGCGGACGACCTGCGCGAGGCGCTCGACGTCCTGGCGCCGATGCTCGGTGACTCGGGCGCCAGTTCGGCACGACTCCTCCTTGCCCGGGTGATCGGCAAGTAGCTTGCAACGTCGGGCGGCATCGATGCGACGCGCAATCGATCGGTGCCGCCTTCGTCCCCTGTTCCCCTACCTTCGACTCCGTTCACCTGATGGCCACGAGATGTTCATAGACCGCGTCATCGTTCGCGTCAGCGCCGGCGACGGCGGGTCCGGCATCTCGTCCTTCCGGCGGGAGAAGTTCACTCCCCTGGGCGGCCCCGATGGCGGAGATGGCGGCAAGGGAGGAGACGTGATCATTCGCGCCGACAGCAACCTGGCCACGCTGCTCGACTACACCTACCGCGACTCGTGGTCCGCCGAGTCGGGGAAGCATGGGAGCGGGTCGAACAAGACCGGCGCGTCGGGCGCGGACGTCATCCTGCCGGTGCCGCCGGGGACCATCGTGCGCGACGCCGACTCCAACGAGATCATCGGCGAAGTGCTCGAGAGCGGCGACGAGTTCATCCTCGCCCGCGGCGGGCGTGGAGGAAAGGGGAATGCCTGGTTTGCCACCTCGGTCCATCGCAGCCCGCGCGAATGGCAGCCGGGCGAGGATGGCGAGAAGCGCACCCTCGAGCTGGAGCTCAAGCTCATCGCGGATGTCGGACTGGTGGGCCAGCCCAACGCCGGCAAGTCCACGTTGCTCTCCGTCATCAGCGCCGCGCGGCCGAAGATCGCCGACTACCCGTTCACGACCCTCGCCCCGAACCTCGGCGTGGTGCAGATGAGCGATCATCGCACCTTCGTCGTCGCCGACATTCCGGGCATCATCGAGGGGGCGCACGAGGGGAAGGGACTCGGCATCCAGTTCCTGCGACACATCGAGCGCACCCGGCTGCTCGCGTTCATGATTCCCATCGACGCCGAGGACTGGCAGTCGGAGTACGATCAGCTGCGGAACGAAGTGCAGCAGTACTCCGTCGAGCTCGCGGCCAAGCCGCATTGCGTGGTGTTCACGAAGATGGATCTGCTGGGCGATGACGAGCCGCCGCCCATCGAGGCGCCGCAGGCGTTCGGCGTGTTCGCCATCAGCGCGGCAGGCAGGACCGGACTGGACGAGCTGCTTCTCGCATGGTGGCGTCGCCTGCTCGAGATGAAGAAGGTCGTCGCCACGCCGGTCCGTGACGTCCACCTTCCGTAGGGCACTCCGCCGCGGCGAGGAGGGCTACCCGGAGCGACTGCTCCACGCACCGCGTCCGCCCAGGGTGCTCTGGGCAGAAGGTGACCTCGCGCTGCTCGACCGTCGCTGCGTCGCCATCGTCGGCACGCGCCGCGCGACGGCGTACGCGGAGCGGGTGGCGCGTGAGCTGGGCCGGGTGCTGGCGCTCGCCGGCGCCACCGTCGTGAGTGGGCTCGCGCGCGGTGTGGATGCCTGCGCGCATCGCGGCGCCCTCGATGCTGGTGGTGCCACCGCCGCGGTGCTCGGCACGGGGCTCGACCACGTCTTTCCTCGCGCGCACGCGCAGCTCCAGCGCACCATCGCCGAGCGCGGATTGCTCCTCTCCGAGCTCGAGCCGGCCGATCCGGCGCACGGCGGCTCCTTCCCCGAGCGCAACCGGATCATCGCCGCGCTGTGCGCGGCGACCATCGTCGTCGAAGGGGGAGAGCAGAGCGGTGCGCTCATCACGGCGAAGCACGCGCTCGACATGGGACGCAACGTTGGCGCGGTGCCGGGGCCCATCGACGTGCCGCAGTCTGCCGGCAGCAACCAGCTCCTCGTGGCAGGCGCTGCGGTGATTGCCTCCATGGCCGACGCGCTGACCCTGGCGGGCCTGGTCGCGCCGTTGCGGCCTTCCGAGCTCCCGCAGCGGGGTGCGGAGCGGCGGCTGTGGGATGCGCTGGCACTCGGTCCCGCGGATCTCGACACCTTGTGTACCCGTGCCGCGCTCCCCGCCCACGAGGGCCTCGCCGCGGTGAGCGAACTCGAGATCCGCGGCATGATCGAGTGCGCCCTGTCGGGCGAGATCAGGCGCATGTGACATGTGCGATATTGGAGAGTGCCCTCTCCCCGCCACGTCTACATCCACGTCCCCTTCTGTGCGCGCCGCTGCTCGTACTGCGACTTCTCCATCGCCGTGCGTCGCGAGGTGCCCGTGGAGGAGTACCTGACGTCGCTCGAGACCGAGCTGCTGCTCCGGTTCGGCGACGAGCAGCCGACTGACGTGGACACCATCTACTTCGGCGGCGGCACGCCGTCTCGGCTCGGTGGCGAGGGACTGGCGCGGGCCCTCGAGCTCGTGCGGCGGCAATTCGCTCCGACACGCAATGCCGAGATCACCGCGGAGGCGAACCCGGACGACATGTCGCCCGAGGCGCTGCGAGCGTGGCGGGAGGCGGGGATCAATCGGCTCTCGATCGGATCGCAGAGCTTCGACGATCGCGTCCTCGCCTGGATGCACCGTAACCACGACGCGGCGGCCGTCGAGCGGGGGGTGCACGCGGCACGCGACGCGGGCATCACGAACCTGTCGCTCGACCTCATCTTTGCCCTTCCCGAGGCGCTCGAGCGGGACTTCGAGCGGGATGTGGAGCGTGCCCTCGCGCTCGCCCCGGATCATGTGTCCTTGTACGGCCTGACCGTCGAGCCGGCCACGCCACTCGGTCGCTGGGTCGCCCAGGGCAAGGAGCACGAGCAGCCGGAGGAAGGCTACGAACATGAGTATCTCGCGGCCGACCGCCTGCTCACGAGCGCGGGCTTCGAGCACTACGAAGTCTCGAATTACGCGAAGCCGGGACGTCGCGCCGTCCACAATTCGGCGTACTGGGCCGCTGTCCCCTACGTCGGCCTCGGTCCCTCCGCTCACGAGTTCGACGGTGCCGAGCGGCGCTGGAACGCCCGCGCCTACGCCGACTGGAGGCGGCTCCTCTCGCAGGGCACCGATCCGCGCGAGGGATACGAGTCGCTGTCGCCGGAGAACCGCGTGGCCGAGGAGGTGTATCTTGGCTTGCGGTCGGATCATGGGCTCGCCATCGCGCCCGGCGAGCGGCGACTCGTGCAGCCCTGGCTCGAGGCCGGCTGGGTCACCCTCGACGATCGTCGCATCCTCCGCTGCACCGCCCACGGCTGGCTCCGGCTCGACTCCCTGGCCGCCGCCTTGACCCATCATCGAAGTCGTTAGTACATTTGCACTTATGACCACCGCAGACGAGCTCACGCCGCGCGAGCGCCGCGTCCTGGAGGCGGTGATCCAGACCTACGTCCAGACGGCCGAGCCGGCTGGCTCGCGCATCCTTGCCCGCCGCTTCGGACTGGGGGTGTCGCCGGCGACCATCCGGAACACCATGAGCGACCTCGAGGAGAAGGGATTTCTCACCCATCCCCACACCTCGGCTGGCCGCGTCCCCACCGACAAGGCATACCGGCTCTACGTGGACTCGCTGCTGAGCGCGCCGGTGAGCGCGGTCGTCATCGCCGAGCGCGAGCGGCTGCGCGACGACATCGCCCGCAGCAGCTCCACGATCGAGACGCTGCTGCGCCGCGCCGCGCAGAGTCTCGGCGTGCTCACCCAGGAGCTCGGCGTCGCCCTCGGTCCCCGCCTCGACGCAAGCGTGCTGCGACGGCTCGAGCTGCTGCGCGTGGGCAGCGAGCGGTTGCTGCTCGTGCTCACGCTCGACGGCGGCGTGGTGCGCACGGTGTTCGTCGAGGTGCGCGGCTCGCTCGCCGACTCCGCCGTCGTCGAAGTCACGCGCGTGCTGAACGAGCGCCTGGCCGGTCATTCCCTGCGCGACCTGCGCGCGTCGGTTGCCGAGCGGCTGCGCGACGGCGCCACCAACTCGGACGCCGCCGAGCTGTTGAACGTGTTCGTCCAGGAGGGAGAGCAGCTGCTCGACGCGGCCCTCCCGGTGTCGGAGGCGAGCGGCAGCGTGATCGTGGGGCAGGCGAGCGTGCTCGCGGCGCAGCCCGAGTTCGGCGCCGCGGAGAGCATGCGTCGCCTGCTCACCCTCACCGAGGAGCCGTCACGCCTTGCGGATGCCCTGCGCCGCAAGCATCGCGGCGACGAGAAGCCGGGCGTTTCGATCACCATCGGCGCCGAGCACGGCGATCCGCAGCTGGACCAGTTTACCGTCGTGACCGCTGAGTATCGGTCCGGTGCCCTCACGGGTGTCATCGGCGTCATCGGGCCGACGCGGATGCCCTACGACAAGGTGATCTCGCTGGTGCAGCATACGTCCCGGCTGCTCAGCGACCTGCTCTGACTGATTACTGTTCATCGGCTCCCCGGTTCTCCGGTTCACGGCGTGCCTCCGACGCACGAGCTGACCGAGGCCGGCCGTAAACCGACGAGCCGAAACACCGAAGAACCATTTTCTCCCCATGGCTGACTATTACGTGACGCTCGAGTGTGAGCGCACCGCTTCCGACGACGAGATCAAGAAGTCGTATCGCCGGCTGGCGATGGCGTACCATCCCGACCGCAACGGCGGCTCCAAGGAGGCCGAGGAGAAGTTCAAGGCCATCACGGAGGCGTACGACGTGCTGCGCGATCCGCAGAAGCGCGCGGCGTACGATCGCTACGGCGAGGCGGGGCTTCGTGGCGGCGGCGGCGGCTTCCATCACGTGGACCTCTCCGAGGCGCTCAGCATCTTCATGCGCGACTTCGGCGGCTTCTCCGGGCTCGGCGACCTGTTCGGACAGCAGGGAGGGGCCAGCTCGCGCACCGGCGCCGACGTCCGCATCAGCATGCCGCTCACGCTGGCGGAGGTCGCAACCGGCGTGGAGAAGGAGGTGCGGCTCCGCGTGCTCGAGCCCTGCGATCGCTGCGAGGGGAGCGGCGCCGAGCCGGGCTCCAAGGCCCACGCCTGCGCCACCTGCAACGGGCAGGGCGAGGTGCGCCGCGCGCAGCG
>DASURL010000184.1:0-5350 GCA_036280075.1 Gemmatimonadaceae bacterium
GTTCGATGAGCCGCTGACGAAGGACCAGGTCGTCGCGATCGTGCAGCCGTTCTTCATCCCTACGCTGGGGTGAATGCGGCGATCGTCGCCGATCTCTGCGTGAACGGGATGCCTCCTCTCGGCGGGAGGCATCCCGATCCCACCCGCAGGCTACGCGCTACCGGCGGTCCTCTACCGTCACCGTGAACGTCGTCCCCTCACCGACTTGGCTCGTCACCTGCACGCGGCCGCCGAGGAGCTGGACCATGCGGTGCACGATGCTCAGGCCGAGCCCCGTGCCGCCGTCGCGGGAGCGTTGCGATGAATCCACCTGCCAGAAGGGCTCGTAGATCCGTGCCAGGTGCTCGGCGCTGATCCCGACGCCCGTGTCCTGCACCTGCAGCTCTGCACCGTCGGCTGCGGCGGTGAGGGAGAGCCGCACCGAGCCCGACTTCGTGTACTTCACCGCGTTCCCCGCCAGGTTGAGCAGCACCTGGCGGAGCTTGTCGGGATCCGTGTGCAGGCGCAGCGCGTCGGCGGGGAGCGACACCTCCAGGCGGAGGCCGCGCGCCACCGCCGTCGGCTCCATCAGCGTCGCCACCTCGTGCACCACGTCGCGCAGGTCCACCTCGCGCACGTTGAGGACCTCGTGGCCCTCGTCCAGGCGCGTGAAGGTGAGCAGCTCGTTGATCAGGTACATCAGGTGCTGCGCCGAATTGCGGATCCGCTCCACGTGCGTGACGCTCTGCGGCGGGAGCGCGATCGGGATCCCCAGCGCCAGCAGGTCGGCGTAGCCCACTATGGCGGTGAGGGGAGTGCGCAGGTCGTGCGACACCACCGCCAGCAGGTCGGAGCGCGCGCGGTTCGCGGCGCTCACCTGGTCGAACAGCTTTGCGTTGTCCAGCGCCAGCGCGCCGCGCGCGGCGATGTCCTCCGCCAGCGCCATGTCGCCGAGGTCGAAGGTGCGATGCGCTCCCGTGCGGGCCAGCACGATTCCCCCGATCTCGCGGCCGCGCGCCACCATCGGGATCACGAGCGGCGCCGCGATGCCGAGCTCGCGCACGAGCAGCTTCACGATCGCGTCCGCGTCGCCATGCCCCGCGAACACCGCCTTCAGCTCCCCGGCCAGCGTCGCGCTCGCCGCATCGCGCGACTGCACCTCCACGCGCTCGGTGCGGCCGTCGTCGTCCACGCAGAACACGACCGCCCAGTCGGCCACGCCGGTGACGCACAGCTCGGCCACCGTGCGCAGCGTCTCGTCGTAGTCGAGCGTCGCCGAGAGGCGCGCGCTGCCCTCGAGGAGGAAGCGCTGGCGGTGCGCCAGCTCCTCCGCCGCTTCGCGCGCGTCCTGCTCGCGGATCAGCCGCTGCGCCGCGCGCTCCGCCTCCTTCCGCTCGGTGATGTCGCGCAGGCTCGCGATGTAGGCGTCCTGCCCGCTCCACTGGCTCGGTACGACGCGCATCTCCACCACGCGCGGCGTGCCATGCGACACGACGTCCAGCTCGGTGGTCTCGCCCGCCACGATGGGGAAGCCGATCGCCGTGCCGACGAGCTCCGTGCCGTCCCGGCCGAAGAGGCGCTCGGCCATCGGGTTCGCGTAGAGCACCACGCCGTCGTCGTCCACGACGAGGATGGCGTCGGCGTTCCGCTCGATGACCTCGCGAAACCTCGCCTCGCTCGCGCGCAGCTCGTCGGCCAGCGCCGCGGCGCTAGGAATGTCCGCTCTCCCCCGACTCCGGGTCATTCACGTGCACCGGCGCGCCCGCCAGGATGCCGGATACGTTGTGGAAGGGATCGCCCAGGTGCATCCCCTTCGCGTCGATCGTGAACTCGCGGATGCGCTTGTCGTGCATCGAGCCGCGCATCTTCAGCACGGTGAGCCCGCGCTTCATCTCCCCGAGCATCTCCACGTAGCGCAGCAGGATGATGGAGTCGGTGAGGGTGGAGATGTGCGCCTCGGTGATCGAGCTGCCCCCCATCAGCGATTCCGTCGTCGACGTGAACAGCCCCGTGATCTCCTCGTGCTTGATGAACGAGGTGAGCCCGATGACGAACTCGCGGAACGCCCGCGACGTGCCGCTCCGCTCCAGCGCCGACAGGCTGTCCAGCGCCACGCGCTTCGGCTTGAACTCGTCGATCAGCCGGCGGATGGTGAGCAGCCAGTCCTCGAGCCCCTGCACGTCGGGATAGTTGCACACCACCTTGAGCAGCCCGTCCTTCTCCATCTTCTCGAAGTCGGTGCCCCAGCCGGTGGCGTTGCGGAAGAGCTGCTCGCGGCTCTCCTCGAACGCGAGCAGCAGGCAGCGCTCTCCGCGATCCGCGCCGCCCTTGAGGAACTGCGTGACGGTGAGCGTCTTCCCCGTGCCCGTGGCGCCGGAGACGAGGATCACCGAGTCGCGGAAGAAGCCGCCGCCGCACATCGCGTCCAGCTCCTTGATGCCGGAGGAGACGCGCACGTTGCTCGACGCCTGGCGGAGCTGGATCGCCGACAGCGGGATGACGACGATGCCGCCGTCCTCGACGATGGTGAAGGGATACTCCCCCTTCTGGTGGTCGGTGCCGCGGAACTTCAGGATCTCGATCGTGCGCCGGCGCTTCTCGTCGTCCAGCACGTTGCGCAGGATGATCACGTTGTCGGCGATGAACTCCTCCACGCCGAGCCGCGCCACCGGCCCGTAGTCCGACGTCCGCTCGGCGCTCATCATCGCCGTGACGCCCATCGACTTGAGCGCGGCGGAGATGCGGAACAGCTCGCGGCGCACGGTGGACTGGTCGGAGAACTGGGAGAACACCGCGCCCAGCGAGTCCACCGACACCCGCTTCGCCCCCACCTTCTTCACCGCATGCTCCACGCGGGCGAGCAGCGCGCCGAGGTCGAAGGCGCCCGCCTCCACCGTCTCGACGTGCGGATCGGGAGAGGCGTCCACGAAGGCGAGCTTCCCCTCCTTCTCCCACCGCGCCAGGTCCCAGCCGAAGCTCCGCATGTTGGCGCGGATGTCCGGGGCGGATTCCTCGAAGGTGACGAACACGCCGTTGGCCCCCTCGCCGATGCCGGCGGCGAGGAACTGGGTGGCGAACACCGTCTTGCCACTGCCCGCCGTGCCGGACACGAGCGTCGTGCGGTTGGCCGGCAGTCCCCCCTTGGCGATGACGTCGAACGTAGGAATGCCCGTGGAGATCTTTCGCACGGGCATCGAGTCGCTGCTGGTCTTCATTGGTCGGCGAGGTTGCGGGCTGGGTGGTCGAGCGGGCGCAATTCGAGGCCGAGCAGGACCTTTTCCCTGTCCGACAGGTCGCCGATGACGCGCCGCAGCGGGGGCGGCAGCTGCTTGATGAGCGTCGGCGTGGCGAGGATGCGATCGTCTTCCGCCGCCTGCGGCTGCTCGAGCACGTCCACGATCTCCAGCTCGTAGCGGCCCTCGAGCTCCTGGTCGCAGATGCGCCGCAGGTTCTCGATGGCCTGCGCCGTGCGCGAGCTGGTGCCCGTGACGTACAGCTTGAGCAGGTACTTGTTCGCCGCGGGTTCGTTCATGCAGGCCGGGGAAAGGCGGTCGGAAGGAGACGAGGGCAAATATCGCTCCCGTGCAGGGATTCCCGCTAACAGGGGCACGATCCTTGACCTTCGCGCCGACGGATGCTGCATCCCCGCAGTGTCAGGGAGGAGTAAGCCCGACAATGCGAACGACCCCCGACAGCTCCTTCGCCGGCCAGCGATCCGGCCCCGAGCGGCGACGTCACGAGCGGATCGCGCACGACGCGCTCGAGCTCATGGTGCAGCAGATGCCCGACGGCGTGCTCGTCGTGGATCACGCGGGCACCATCCGGTTTGCGAACCCCGCCGCGGCCGAATTGTTCGGCCGCACCGCCCGCGACCTCGACGGCCAGCCCCTTGGCTTCCCGGTGCTCGTCGGGGAAAGCGCGGAGATCGAGCTGCTGCGTCCCACGGGAGAGCAGGTGGCGGTGGAGCTGCGCACGGTGGAGTTCCAGTGGAAGGGCGCACCGGCCACCCTGCTCTCGCTGCGTGACATCACCGACCGGCGCGCGCTCGAGCACGAGCGTCTCGCCCGCACCCAGGCGGAGGCGGGGAGCGAAGCGAAGTCGGAGTTCCTGGCCCTGATGAGCCACGAGCTGCGCACCCCGCTCAACGCGGTGATCGGCTACGCGGAGCTGCTCTCGGTGGATGGCGCCGAACCGATCTCGTCCGCGCAGCACGCCAAGCTCGCGCGCATCCTCGCCAGCGCGAAGCACCTGCGCGACCTGGTGGACCAGATGCTCGACCTGGCCGAAGCGGGGGAGGGACGCCTCCACCTCGGCCACGCCTCCGCGCCCGCCGCGCGTCCGGCGAACGCCGCGCTCGAGGAGGCGTGCGGCAAGGCGCAGAAGGCCGGCGTGGAGCTGGCCACGACCTGCGTGGACGACGACGGCGTCACCTTCGCCGGCGACGAGGAGCGGGTGCAGCAGATCCTCGCCCTGCTGCTCGACAACGCGATCAAGTTCACGCCGCGCGGCGGCAGGGTGGCGCTGGTGTGCGAGCGGGTGGAGCAGGTGCCGGAGGGGGTCCGTCATCACGGCGCCGGCCAGATGGCGCGCTGGCGGGTGACGGACACCGGCATCGGCATCGCCGCCGACCAGGTGTCGTCCATCTTCGATCCCTTCATGCAGGTGGACGGCGGCCACACCCGCGAGCACGACGGCTCGGGACTCGGCCTCACCATCGGCCGCAGCCTCGCCCGCCTGATGGGGGGCGACCTGACCGTGGAGAGCGAGCCGAAGCAGGGATCGACGTTCAGCCTCTGGCTGCCGGCGGCGTGATTTGTCATCCCGCAGGCACGAAGTGCCTGTCGGGACCTTCTCTCCCCGAGGTCGTGGCTCCTCTGGCCATTACGACGTAGGGAATACGGATCCTCCGGATACCCGCACGGATGAGACGGATGGCTCCGTGGGCGAGAGATCTCCCTGCACCAGGGAGTGTCCCGGGGCCGTTCCAGTCAATTCAGAAACCTTGGGGGTGTAGAGGCTGGCCCTCGGTGCGCGGAGCGATGATCCCGGGAGGGACGGATCCGTCTCATCCGTGCTGGTATCCGTCCGATGCGTATCCCCTTCGACTGAGGGGCGAGCCTGCGACCGAGTGGACCGCCCGACGCCTGGTCAGCGAGCCGCGGGTGCGGTGTCTCCCAGTCCTGCCTCCCCGGCATGGAAATGATCATCGTATCGCCGCTGCGGGCCGTCCCCCTTCTTGCGGCGGCGGGGCGGGGTGGCGTCGAGGAGCATGAGGGCGAAGTCCTCCACCGAGGCCGACTGCCAGTCGGCGGGCCAGTCCTTGAGCTCGACGATGATGTCGTCCGCCGTGAAGCGGAGGACCATCTGGTCG
>DASURL010000185.1:0-5328 GCA_036280075.1 Gemmatimonadaceae bacterium
CGTCGCCTGGCGCTCGTCGCCCGTCGCGTCGATCGCGACCTGGACGTCACCCGTCCTCCTCATCCACGCCGACGACGACCGCAACGTGCGCTTCAGCTCCACCGTGGACCTCGTCCAGCGGCTCGCGGCGGCGAAGGTGCCTTACGAGGAGATCGTCATTCCCGATGACACGCATCACATGATGCGGCACGCGAACTGGGTGAGGGTGGACGGGGCGACGGAGGAGTTCTTTAAACGCATGCTGCGCTAGTTCGGGCGCTGCCCGGCGGCGAATTGACTGCTAGTCCGGGCGCTGCCCGGCGGCTGCGCCGCCTTGGCTTGCTGTCGGGGCGTTCGCCGGCGGCTCACTGTCGGGGCGGCGCGCAGGGGCGCGCCTCTCGGGCAGGGCGTTTCGGTGAAGCGTTTCGCCGGATTGGTGGAGCGTTAGCCGCAGGGGTGTGCCCTTCCCGAAAGGCGGCGCGAAGCGCCGCCGCCCCGAGAGCACAGGCGAGCGCAGCGAGCCCGGCGCCCGGAAAGGCCCGCGTTCCACGCGGGCCGCCCCGACTAGCTGCATCTAGTCCCCCAAGCGTGCCCCCACGATGGCCGCACTCACGTACGTCGCCAGCGTCGCCGAGGGCGACGCCATCCGCGCGACGTTCACGTCGATCGGGATGCGGTGGCCCGCCCACTCCTGCTCCGTGTCGAGCACCCCCTGCCAGACCACCGCAAACGCGTGGCCCATCTCGCTCGGCAGCTTGCGGCCGTCGAATCCCTCGGACTTCGCGATCCAGAACGGCGGCTCCTCGGTGTGGCCCGCGGCCACGAACTCGCGCTTCACGTCCCGATAGACCGTGTTCGCGTTGTCCGTGTGCACGTAGATCCCCGGGCGGTAGCGGCCGTCCTGGAGCAGCGTGCGCACCCACGCCGAGTAGTAGTCGCGCATCGCCTTCGGCAGCTTGTCCATCCGCTCGATGTCGAGGAACACCGTCGTCCCCACCGGGAACCCCTCGAGCGCGGTACGGAACGCCGCGTCCACGCCGTCGCGCATGCCGCGCTTGGCGGTCACGAAGTCGGCGTTGCAGGTCTCGCCGGGCTGCGGACCGGGCGCCGTGCGCATCACCGTCCGCTTCACGTGGCGCGTCACCCAGTGGCGCTTCGAACCCTTGCCCACCCGCTCGCGCACCTTCTTCGTCACGGTGACGGGAACCTTGTACGGTTCCCCGGGCGCGCGACCCCACGTCTGCTGCCCCACGTACAGCACGGCAACGCCGTAGCCGAGCGAGCTCAGCGTCTCGCGCTTGCCGGACCAGCTCTGGTCCGGGTGGCAGGGGCTCGGCAGGTAGTAGCCCGCCCACTCGTAGGGCGCACCGGAATCGCGCCAGGCGCGGAGTGCTGCATCTCCCGGATAGACCCCGGTGTCGAACCCCATGTGACCGCTCTGGCGCACCTCGGCGGCCAGCAGAGCCTGCTGGCCCGTGATCGCCGCGGCGGCCTCGGCCACTTCACCCGTGAACGTGGCTACGTGCGCACGCGAGAGCCCGCCGTCGCCACAGGAGAGGGCGGCGGCGCCCAGGAACAGGGACAACAGGGCTCCGACAGGACGCTTCATGGGTGACCTCCGAACGACTTAAAGATCACCTACACCCGGGAGTCGGGTGCGGGTCCCGGTCACCCGCAATTGGTGATCCTCGACACAGCGTCGCTCGCGTTCGTCACTCGCCCCGAGTCCGCTTTTTGCGCTGGCGCGCTTCGGAAGGCAGTACTCCCGCACAACAACGTCGGAGGACCGATGCACAGCGCTATTCGTCGTACCTCGATCGTCGCCCTCAGCGCCGCCGCGCTCGTCGCCGCGTGCTCGAAGAGCGAGAACAACGCCGACTCTGCGCGCCTGGCCGATTCCGCCGCTGCGGCCGCAGCCGCTCCGGCCGGCAGCACCACCACCGCGACCGCGGCACCAACGCTCACCGACGCCAACATCGTCGCCGTCGTCGACGAGGCGAACATGGCCGACAGCGCGACGGGCAGCGTGGCAGCCACCAAGGGGACCAACTCCGAGGTGAAGTCCTTCGGCCGCGACATGATGCGCGACCACCATGCGCTCCGGAAGATGGGCCAGGACCTCGCCAAGAAGCTCAACGTGACGCCGCAGCCGCCGGCAAACGACAGCAGCGAGGCGCGGGACAAGGCGTGGGTCGACAGCCTGAAGGCCATGCCCAAGGGCACGGCGTTCGACAAGGCGTACATCGACCACGAGGTCGGCGCCCACACCCAGGTGCTCGCCACCCTGCACACCGCGCAGACCGCGGCGCAGAACGCGGAGCTCAAGGACCTCATCACGAAGGCGATCCCCACCATCGAGTCGCACCTCAAGAAGGCGCAGGACATCCAGTCCAAGCTGCAGAGCGCGAGCACGCCCTGACCGTCCGCCGGTCTGGAACTTGAAAGAGCGCCCGGCACCCGCCGGGCGCTCGTGTGTCCGGCACCCTCACCAGTCAATGAGATCGATGGCGCCATCACGCGGCCCGGAGCGGACGGAGCGAAAGGAGAACGGCGCGTCGCCTTCCCTCGTGCTCGTGGACGGCTCGAACGTGGCCCACTCCAGCGAGGGAGAGCAGGGCCGGCTGTCCAACATCCTCCTCGTCTGTGACAAGCTGCGCGAGGAAGGGTACGAGCCCCTCGTCCTCGTCGATGCCGCCCTCCGCCACCAGATCGACAACCGCTCCGAGTACGAGCGCATGGTGGACGCCGGCACCATCCGCCAGGCCCCCGCGGGCACCGACGCCGACTACTTCATCCTCTCCTTTGCCCGCGAGCTCGACGCCTCCATCGTCTCCAACGACCGCTTTCGCGATCGCCAGAAAGCCTTCCCCGACGCCGCCAACCGCCTCATCCGCTACATGGTCGTGAAGGACGAAGTCGTCCTCGAGCGACGAACGGGACCGAGGCACGACTGAACCGTGCACCGTGACTGCAGCCAGACCGCGGAGAGGAAACTGCCGAAACAATGAAACAGCAGGATCTGCCCCGCGTGCGAGCAGGCCGAGGTGCACCTGGGCCAGCCGCTACACCGCGAAAAGACCCGGAATTGATCGGAACGGCCTCGAGATCCTGCAGCGCGCATGGTCCGAGATGCAGCGCGGAGCCGCTCCTGCCGTTTCGGTAGTTCCCGCCCTTTCCTCTCAGCTGCCGTGACGGTTCACAGTTCAGGGTTCACGGTACAGCCTCCGCTGCACTTCCACCCACATCACGATCAACGGCACCGTCTTGAGCCGGTACGGGTCGAACAGCTCGCGCTGCAGCACACGGGGCATCGCGTCGGACGACGCGAGGATCGTGAACAGCACGATGATCACGAACAGCGTCCAGTCCCACCTGGTGCGCTGCGTCAGCGAGGCGAACCAGATCGCCGCGCCGGTCACCCCGATCACGAACGCCGGGCTCTCCGCCTTGTGGTTGAAGATGAGGCAGAACAGGAGTACCGAGCACAGGTAGAGCCGGCGGAACTCCCACTCCCCGTGTCGCGACGGCCGCGCGAGCACCGGGGCCACGAGCGCCACCGCGCCGACGAGCTGGATCGGCCAGTTCGGCCAGTCCGTGCCGGTGACGAGATGCAGCATCTCCATCACCGAGAAGCCGCGCGTCAGCGCGTCCAGCGCGCTGATCGCCCGCCACGACGCATACTGCATCTGCAGCACGGCGGGCGACGTCACCAGCAGCGGCAGCGCGGCCAGCCCGACCCCCCACGCCACCAGCGCGATCGCCACCCGCACCTTGCGCCGGTGAAAGAGGGCGAACGTCACCCCGGCGAGCGGAAAGACCTTGATCACCGCGCCGATCGCCGCCGCCCCACTCCCGAGCATGGTACGTCGCCGCTCCCAGGCCGCGAAGGTGATGATGATGAGCGCCGCCACCAGCGCGTTGCTCTGCACGTTCTGCAGCGAGCCGAGCATGTCCAGGAACACGATGGCGCGCGCCGCGTTCGCCTGCCGCAGCGGCAGCACGGTGCCGATGGCGAAGTACAGCGCGGCGGCGTTCAGCGCATTCCACAGCAGCATCGCCACCCAGAACGGCGGCAGGGCGAAGGGCAGGAACAGCAGCGCGAATGTCGGGCTGTACTTGTAGTAGTCGAAGTGCAGTGCCGGATACGCCGCATACAGATCCTGGTCGTGCAGCAGGTGCCACGAGGCGGCGCGGAAGATCAGGAAGTTGTTGTTCTGGTGCAGCACGCCCTGCTGGACCGTGGCGCCGATGATGGCCGCCACCCAGAGCAGTGCGATCGCTGCGGCGATCGTGCGCGTGCGGTCGCGCGGGACGCTGGACGTCGGTGGTGGAGATTCGGGCATCGTGCTCGGGCGGGTGGGCATGACGACGTCGAAAGCTAGGTCCACGCCCGCCCCCACGGAACGCGCATCCGCCACGCGCTCGGCATCACTCCTGCCCAGTGGCGGGCATGGCCATCCCTTCTCCTGATTCCGGCACGCCCGATCCCGCGCAGCGCGTCGTCCTGCTCGACATCGATGGCACGCTCATCGACAGCAACGACGCCCACGCACGCGCCTGGGTCGCCTCGCTCGCCGAGTTCGGCTACACGGTGAGCTTCGAGCGCGTGCGTCCCCTCGTCGGCAAGGGCGGTGACAAGATCCTCCCCGAGCTCGCCGGCCTCGACCCCGAAAGCGCCGAGGCGAAGCGCATGGCCGAGCGCCGCGGCGAGATCTTCCGCCGCCAGGAGCTGCCGCACCTGCAGGCCACCCGCGGTGCGCGCGACCTGCTCCTCCGGTTCCGCGCCGACGGCTACGAGCTGTCCGTTGCCACCTCGGCGAAGGCGGACGACGTGAACGCCACGCTCGAGCAGGCCGGCGTGGCCGACCTCATCGACACCGCCACCTCGTCGGACGACGCCGAGCGCTCCAAGCCCGATCCCGACATCGTGCGCGCGGCGCTGCAACGCTCGAGACGGCCCGCGTCGCACGCCATCATGCTCGGCGACACGCCCTACGACATCGAGGCCGCCACCCGGGCGCGCGTGCGCATCGTCGCGCTGCGCTGCGGAGGCTGGTGGAGCGACGAGGCGCTCGGCGGCGCCGCGGCCGTCTACGACGATCCCGCCGCGCTGCTGGCCCGCTACGACGATTCCATCTTCGGGGCACGCGCCTGGGAGCGTGCCACCAGCGGCGCGCGCTAGCGCGCGCGGACGGTCATCGGCAGTCCATGCCGCACCCGCAGCGTGATGATCGCCTGCGGCGTCACGGCGTGGTTCGGCAGGAGCTGCAGCCGCCACCGCTGCGCGAAGGTCGCCAGCGCCAGCGTCGCTTCCATCCACGCGAACTGCTCGCCGATGCACACCCGCGT
>DASURL010000186.1:0-43181 GCA_036280075.1 Gemmatimonadaceae bacterium
GCGCACGTAGTGGCCGAGCACGCGCGGGAAGGTGCCGTAGCCGCGCGGATGCGGGTGGCCCTCGCCCGGCGTGCTGAGTCGCCCGTCGGAGCCGATCATCACCATCGGGTGGCGCATGATGCGCTTCACGTCGCCTTCGTCGAGCACGTGATAGATGGCGTTGGCGCCGCCCTTCCGCTCCGCCTCGATCACCAGCGTCGCGCCGGTCTCCGGCGTAGGCGCGAGGCCGCGGCGCTTCGCCCAGTCGGCGAGGGTCTTTCCCTCGAGGGTGCGGTCCCAGGTGACCTTCGCGAACTGCACGCGCGAGATGTCGCCGCCGCCGCGATCGTTGAGGATGTTGAAGACGATGCCGCGGCGGATGCTGTCGGCGAGCACGGGGTCGGCGAGCCGGCGCGCGAACGCGCTGTCGCCGTCGGCGAGCGCCCAGCTCGGGATGAGCACGCTGATGCCGGTGTGCGTCGCCGTGTAGGGATACACGTCCGCCATCACGTCCACGCCGGCGGCGCGCGCCGAGTCGAGCATGCGCAGGGTGACGACGCTCTTTCCCCACATCGCCTGGCCGACCGCCTTGTGGTGGGTGAGCACGATCGGGATGTGCGCGCGACGGCCGATCTCGATCGCCTCGGCGACGCCGTCGAGGAGGCCGAGTCCCTCCTCGCGCAGGTGCGACGTGTAGATCCCGCCCGAGTCGGCGGCCACCTGCGCGAGTGCGACGACTTCGTCCACGTTGGAGTACGCGCCGGGGATGTACTTCAACCCGGTGGACATGCCGAACGCGCCCTCGTGCATCCCCTGGGCGATCATGGCGCGCATGCGCGCCAGCTCGTCGGCGGAGGGGGCGCGATTCGCCTCGCCCATCGCTTCGCGTCGCACCGTGTTGTGCCCGACGAGGTAGGCGACGTTGATGCCGATGCGCTGCTGCTCGCGCGCGGCGAGGTAGGGTGCGAACGGCCACGGCGAGCTGCCATCGGGTCCGCCGAGCGCGGTGGTGACTCCCTGCGTGACGGCACTCCTCGCCCCCGGCAGCTGCGGCAGCGGGTCGAGGTGGGCGTGCATGTCGATGAAGCCGGGCGCGACGATGCGGTTCGTGGCGTCGATCACGCGCTTCGCACTCGTGCGCGCGAGCGGCGTGCGCGAGACGGCAACTATGTGATCGCCAGCGATGGCGACGTCAGCACGGTAGCGCGCCGCACCGGTGCCGTCGATGACCGTGCCGTTGGTGATCAGGATGTCGTAGCGCGGCTGCTGGGCGGACGCAGTCGCGGCGCAGAGAAGGACAAAGGGAAGCAGGCGCATGGCGACCGGGAAGGTCGGAAGGCGGGATGACCGGATGACCGGAAGGCGGGAAGAGAAAGTGCATCTCCACACCTCGTTCCGATATCCCGACCTTCCCACCTTCTCACCTTCTCACCTTCCGACCTTCCGACCTTCCCGCTACGGCTGCTCGACTACCGTATACGTCACCGTCACCACGCGTTCGTCGGCGCTCAACGACGCCGGCGGCGAGTCGGCACTGAGGGTATAGCGCACCGGGAGCCCTGATTCCACGGTCACGGGAACGGACGTCAACAGGTCGGTGGCGACCGTGTCGAGCACCACGGAACCTGGAGCCACGGCTCCAGCCGGAGGCGTGAGGGCCACGGTGAGCGAGACCCCCTTCGGCATGGCGCGGTCGAGCGACGCGAGGAGCTTGCGGTTGGGTTCCGTGGTGCCGATGGCAAAACGCGTCTCCGCCTGCGCCGGCGTGGCGCCGCGCATGGAGAGGGGCGTCTTCACCGGCTCCACGGCCGCACGGCTGGCGGGGAGCACGCGGAAGTGCACCACCTGGGTTGCCGTCTGGGCGTCCAGGCGTTCGGTCGAACAGAGGAGCGCTGCCGCTCCAACCACCGCGATGCACCAGCGAGAGAACATGTTCCACCCGTGTACCGAGTCGCTCGCCGGGCCACGCGTCGTCGCGTGAGCCGTCGGCTGCGTGTCTCAGTATCGGGAGAAACGTGCCATTCCTGGCCTGGCCGGGCCGAGGCAGGACAAAATGCGACCCTCCCTCGGTTCGCTCCCCGGGGCAGGCCGCCAGGTCATGGATTCTGCAAGAGTACCGGTCGCAAGGCCGGCGCCGGTTCCGCGGTCATCGCCGCTCGTCCTGGCGGTCCTGCTTCTCCTGCTTCGATTCGTCGAAGCCGTCGCCGCCCACGATCTTCACCCTGCGCCGCTTCGGCACGAGCCGGAAGGTCACCGTGCGATGCTCGCCCGCCCCCATCACCACGGGGATGTGCTCCTTTTCCCACTGCGCCTGTGCCGGCGTCTCCCCCCTCACGATCAGCGTCCAGCTCCCACTCGGCACGTCCGTGAAGGTGAAGGTGCCCGACGCATCGGTGGTGCGATACACGGTGTCGCGCGCGCCGGCGAGGGCGACACTGACCCCCTCGAGGGGGCCGCCGTCGGTGAGTGAATCCGGGCTGCTGCCGATGCCGGTGCGCGCGATGACGACCTGCCGCACCGAGCCCGTGATGGATCCCGCCGGTTCCACGGCGACATCGAAGCGCGACGGCGCATGACGCGACTCGTCCACCACCACCACCGGACTTCCAGTGAAGACGCTCGGCCCGGAGGAGAGCTGGTTGGCGAGCGCCACGCGATACGAGCCAGCCGGCAGCCCGGCGAAGGCCACCCGCCCCTCGTCATCGGTGATCGCCGCCTGGGGACCGAGGCGCACCAGCGCACCGGCCACGCCGCGGCCCGTCTGCTCGTCCACCACCCGTCCGCGCACGCGGCCCGGCTCGCGCGCCGGCCCGACCGGCACCTGGAGCGGCATGCTGTATTCCAAGTACGCGAGCTTCTGCCCGAGTGCCGCGTCACTGAAGGCGCGCCCCCCGAGGCGCACGCGCATGCCGAGGCTGGCGCCGGATGGCAGCTCGCGCGTGAGGCGTGCGTCGACCTGGGTGTAGCCGCCGGGGTCGAGCACCCCCGGCGGAACGGACGCCCGTGTCATCGAACCGCCGACGGACAGCGTGGTGAGGGCCGTGACGCGGACCTCCGCGTCGCCGCCGATCGTGAGGGCGTGTTCGGCGCCGCGCAGCATCATCGCCCCGCGGCTCTCCTCCGCCCAGAGCGTGACCGTGCTCGCCAGGAGCGGCGCGCTCACGCCGGCGCTCGCCTGGTGATAGGGATGCGACGGGCTGGTCGCGTCGTCGTGCGCGCGGCCGACCTCGAGGGAGCCCCACAGGTGGGTGAGGCCGGCCATGTGCTGGGCCCGCGTCACCACGCCACGCTGTGACTGCTCGGGCACGAGCAGGGAGCGCGCGTCGCGCGAGAGCGTGGTGTAGCCGAGCGACAGGTGATCGACCCACGACAGCGCGACGAGCGAGGTGCGCATCTGCTGCTGCAGGTCGAGGCCGAGGATGGCGCCACGCGTGACGACGCGTGAGCCGCTCGCCGTCAGCTGCAGCTCGTTCCACGGGAGGGTGGCGACGTTGGCGTAGTCGTACGTGGTGCCGCGGCCGATGCCGGCGAAGTGGGGGCCCACGTCTCGATGGCCAAGGTCCACGTGCACCGTGGTGCCGCCGCTCAGGCGCGCCGAGCGGGCGACGTCGCGACCGGCGTTCCCGCGGCTGTCGGCATACTCGAGGTCCACCACCATGTCGCCGCCCGGGTGCAGGCGTCCGTTCATGCTCAGCACGCGGCCGTCGAGCGCGCCGCCCGCCCGATTGACCGCGGCAAAGCCGAGCCGCGGCGCGCCGATCGAGGCGTCGCCACCGAGGCGGAGGAATAGCCCCTGCTCGGCGCCCTGCCCCGGGACCAGGCGGAACCGCTGCGCGAACGCGCCACCGCCGAAGGTGCTGTCGCCCACCTCGAGCGCGCCGCCGAATCCCTGCTGGCCGGCGCTCGTCAGCGGCGTCGCCCCATAGAGGCCGTCGCCGGCCTGGACGCGGAAGCCGTTGCCGCGAAGGCCAACGCGGTATTCCTCGCGGTCACCGAACGGCGAATACGACGAGGTGGGTCCGCGGAGGAGAAAGTCGACCTGCGTGGCGCCGCCCTCGCGCAGCGGACCGGCGCCGGTGAGCACGAACGGCGAGACCCCGGTGGAGGCGCTCGCGGCCCGCACGCGCAGCGTGGAGTTCACGGTGTGCAGGTCGTTGCCCGCACCGGCGCGCTGCACGATGGTGACGTGGGTGCTGGCCCGTGCCGTCGCCGAGGTGTCGGCTTCGTCGATGGCGACGAAGTCCAGCACGTCCTCGCGCGCCTCGAGGCCGGGCGTGGTGGAGGTGACGTCCACCCGCAGCATGCGCGACTCGCCGGCGGCGAGCGAGAGGGGCAGGTGCACGTCGAGCACCCCGCCGAGCGAGCTGTTGACGAGCAGGCGATAGCTCGCCGCCACGTTGCCGCTGTTGCGCGCGAGGACGAGCGCGCGGTACGTGCTCCCCGAGATCGCGTACGTGGGACGCTCGGCCACGGCGAGCTCGATGGCACGGTGCGGTCGCACGTTCACGATCACCGAATCGCGGACGAGCGTCGCGTTCGATCGGTCGGCGGCGCGAAGCTGGATGGCGTAGCGGCCGGCGGGCGCGCTGGCCGGGACGCGCGCGCTCACCAGCCACACGTCGCCCGCACGCGGACCGAGGGTGATGGGCAGCGTACCGAGAACGAGCGACCAGTCAGCGGGCACGGCGACGCGCGGCGTGATGGCGATGGAGTCGCGCGAACGGTTGCCGAGCCGGATCGCCGCCGTGATGGTCGCGCCCGGATCGGTGGTGATGGGCGGTGGCTGGGTGGCCGCGATGCGCCTCGACGCCGCGTCCTGCGCGCGCACCACCACCGGCGTCGCGGCGAGCGCGACGGCGGCGACGAGAGCGCGGAAGGCGAGGCGGCGGGAGCGCATCAGGGCGGCGACCGGCTAGAAGACGAGCGTGTACTGCGCGGCGGACACCGTCTCGTCGCCCGTGTCGGCGAAGACCACCGCCTTGTAGGTACCGGCAGGCAGCCTCGGGAAGGTGAAGCGCTGGAGGAGCGACGAGCCCGGATAGAGCAGGCCACGCTGCTTCTCGAGCCGCGCGCGCTGGGCGCCGGTGGCGTCGTAGAGCTCGACCCACAGGTTGGGGCGGTACGCGCGCTCACCCGTGTTCTCCACGAGCATGGCAAGCGTGCGCGTGGAGCCGGAATCGGGAACGAAGCCCGCCTTCGCCATGCGGACGCGACGCGAGCCGGCGGTGGGAAGCTGCGTCGCCACCTGCACGGCGTAGCGCACCACGGCGCCGAGGCCGATCTCGTGCGCACCAGCGGTGGGCGCCGCGGTCGGCGCCCCCTCGATCATGACGGCACTCCAGAAGGTGCCGCGGAGCGTGTCGACGGCGGGCACCGTCACCGCGTAGCTCACGTTGACGTCGGTGCTTGGCGGAATGGTGAGCGACGAGATGGACGGACGGACCCAGGCCGCGTTGGAGCGTGGCTGGCTGCCGGCGCTGTCGAAGTGCGAGGTGCCGTCGGCGAAGAAGCGATAGTCGGTCTGGTAGATGCGCACCGGCTGCGGCTGGTTCGTCAGGTTGCGCACGACGATGGTGCCTTCGTAGCGCTGGCCGGGCGCGGCGTCGCGCTCTTCCACCGTGCTGCCGATGACGGCGATCTGGGCGCGAGCGACAGCGGGCGCGATGATCATCGTCATCGCGACGAGCGCGCGACACGTGATCCGATTCGGGAGGAGCAGGAGGCGGGGGGACATGGGTGCGGCAGTCAGGGCGCGAGCGCGAGGGTGACGTTGGCCGTCTGCAGCGCAAGCGCGCCGGCGGCCGAGGTCGCGGTGAAGGAGTAGGTGATCGCGACGTTGAAGAACGACGTGCTCTGGTTCGGCAGGTTGATGACGACCGCCTGTGGACTGGTCGTCAGCTGCACCGGACCGACGCTGCTGGCGCCACCGCCCGGAGCAGCGAGGGTGATGCTCAGCGTCGTGCCGGCGGGGAGCGGTGCGGTGAGCTGCGCGGTGATGGTGCCGATGCCCTTGTTCTTCTTGAGCCCCACCGTGTAGGTGCCGCCACTCGCCGACACGCCCGTGGGCTCCTGGCCCGCCACGGCGCTACTGATGGTGAGCGGGCCGGTGGACGCCGGGGTCACGGACAGCGACTGCGCGACGCACACCCGGTTGCCGGCGATCAGCAGCAGGGCGGTTCCGAAGGCGAGGAGGGCGCGCGCGCTCACGGGATCTCTCCGAGGACCGGACGATCGGGCGAAGCCGATCAGGTTCCGCCGGTGATGGTGTAGGTGACGACGCGCGAGGTGGAGGCGACGACACCCGCGGCCGGCGTGGCGCCGAGCGTGTAGGTCACGCCGAGTCCACCCTGGGCCAGCTTGGTGATGCCAGTGACGAGGTCCACCGCCGTGACACCGAGCGCCAGGGAGCCGGCGCTCGACGCGCCCGCAGGCGCGGCAAGGGAGACCGACAGGGTGACGCCGGCGGGCATGGCCGAGGCGATGCTGGCGGTGATCTTGGCGCCCGTCTGGTTGGTGGTGACCGCCCACGTCGCGGACGCATCGCTCACGCTGGTCGGGTTGCTCCCCGCGGCGGCGGTAGTGATGGTGAGCGAGGGGCTGCCGGTGAAGGCGATCTGGTTGATCGCGTTGACGGCGATCGTGACGGACTGGGTCGCCGTCTGGGCGGAGGCGGACCTCGCGGGGACCGGCATGGCAATGATGCCGAGGGCGAGGGTGAGCGCACTGCGTCGTGCGATCCGGGTGCTCATGGGAGGGACTCCGATGGGGGACAGCGGGAGGGGGTGGTGCGGGGTCACGCCATGAAGATGGGCGGGGCTGTATTACAGGAGCTCTTCGCGGGGATTACAGGGCTGTAACTGCAGAAGGGGAGAAGGGGGAAGGGGAGAAGGGGGAAGGGGAGATGGGGAACTGCGCCGCTCCCCGTCCCCCCATCTCCCCTTCTCCCATCCCACGGCAACGTGAGCGCGGCGGACTCCTTCCGCTGCGCTCACGTCGCCCGGTACATCAGGTGCCACCGGTGATCGTGTAGGTCACCGTGCGCGTGCCGGAGGCCACGACGCCGGCGGTGAGGGCGGCGTCGAGGGTGTAGTTCATCGACAGGCCGCTCGCGGCCACCTGGGTGACGCCCGTGACGAGGTCCACGCTCGCGGAGCTCAGCGTCTTGGCGCCGGCGCTCGTGGCGCCCGAGGGGGCACCGAGGCTGACCTGGAGGGTCAGGCCGGAGGGCATGTCCGAGTCCAGGCTGGCCGAGATCTTGGCGCCCGACTGGTTGGTGGTGACGGCCCAGGTGGAGGCGTTGTCGGTCGCCTGCGTCGGATTGCTCCCGGCGACGGCGGTGGTGACGTCGAGCGTCACCGTTCCGGAGACGGCCACCTGATTGATGGCAGCGACGGAGAAGTTGATGGTCTGGCTGGGGGACTGGGCGCCCGCGGTCCCCGCGACGGCGAGCGTCAACAGGGAGAGGGCCGCCGCCGAGCGAGCGATGCGGTTGGACATTGGGTGCGAGCTCCGATGGAGTGAGAAGAAACGCTACGCCGACAAGATGAACCGGCCACAATTACAGCTTTTGGTCAGGATTATTACATTTCTGTAATGGCCGCGTCCTTGGGACAGCACCTGCGACAGCACCTGCGTTTGCACGAGCGCCAGGTCAGGGCGCTCAAGTTTTCTGGGGCACCGGCCGATACTCCGCATGAGAGCTTTACTCGTCGAGGATGATGCGTCGTTCGCACTACTGGCTCGGCACGTTCTCGAACAGGAAGGATTCGCCGTCGATGAGGCGTCGAATGGCGGCGACGGGTTGTCGCTTGCCCTGGTCAACGAATACGACTGCGTACTGCTCGATCTGGGGCTGCCCGATCAGCACGGGATCACCATCATCCAGGCGCTGAGGCGGGAGGGACGCACGACTCCCGTCATGGTGCTCACGGGGACCGTGGAGGGGCAGACCAGTGTTCGTGCTCTTGACGCCGGTGCGGATGACTACGTCACAAAGCCCGTTGTCGTCGACCAGCTCCGCGCCCGCATCCGGGCGCTCGTCCGGCGTGGCGGTGCGCAGCGCACCGAGACTCTCGCTCTCGGCAACCTGGTCCTCAACCGGCTGAGCCGGCAGGTGCTGGTGAATGGCAGCGAGGTGCGGCTCACCGCGAAGGAGCTCCCCCTGCTGGAGCACCTCCTCCTCCGGGCCGACCAGGTGGTCACGCGCACCGAGCTCCTCGAGCGCGTGTGGGACATGCACTTCGACCCTGGCTCGAACGTGGTGGACGTCAACGTCACCCGGATCCGGAAGAAGCTCGCCGATGCGGGCGCGGCGGTACGGATCGTCGCCCGGCGGGGGATGGGGTTCGTACTGACGGCGGCGAGCGACTGACGGAAGACCGGAAGACCGGAAGACCGGAAGACCGAAAAGGGCACACCGGACATATTTCGGTGTGCCTTTCGTAGCTTCGGTCCATCGGTCCATCGGTCCATCGGTCCATCGGTCCATCGGTCCATCGGTCCCTCGGTCCCTCGGTCCCTCGGTCCGCCAATCTCCAGCCACCACGATGTCAGACGATAACGGAAACGTCCTAGCCAGTATCGATCCTCGCGCCGCGACCCGCATTCACCTCGTCGGCGTCGCCGGCACCGGCATGGGCTCCTTTGCCGGCATGCTCAAGGCGAAGGGCTACATCGTGACGGGCAGCGACGAGAAGGTCTATCCGCCGATGAGCGACATGCTCGCCGCGTGGGGGGTGGAAGTCATGACGCCCTATTCCCCCGCCAACCTCGACGCGGCGAAGCCCGACCTCGTGATCATCGGCAACGTGATCCGGCGCGTGAACCCGGAAGCCACGGCGGTGCGCGAGCGCGGGATTCCACAGATGTCCTTCCCCGCCGCCTTCGGCTCGCTCGTGCTCGAGGGGAAGCACAGCGTCGTGGTGGCCGGCACGCACGGCAAGACCACGACCTCCGCGCTCCTCGCGCACGTGCTCGTGGCGGCGGGGACCGATCCGACCTTCCTCGTCGGCGGCGTGACGCTCAACTACACCGGCAACTTCCGCGTCGGCCACGGCCCGTTCGTCGTGGTCGAAGGGGACGAATACGACACCGCCTACTTCGACAAGGGCCCCAAGTTCCTGCACTACCGCGCGAAGACGGCCATGCTCACGAGCGTGGAGTTCGACCATGCCGACATCTACCGCGACATGGCGCACTACGAGTCGGCATACGAGAAGTTCGCCGCCACCATTCCGGACGACGGCTTCCTCGCCGTGTCGGCGGCATACCCGAACGCCGTCGCCATCGCGCAGCGGTCGGCGAAGTGCTACGTGGCCACGTACGCCGCGCATGGCAGCGCGGACTACACCACCGAGGAGCTCACCTTCGGCCCGGAAGGCGCGCGCTTCGTCATCCGCGAGCCGCGCGGACACGCGGGCCGCTTCCTTCTCCCGATGTCGGGGCACCACAACGTGGAGAATGCCGTCGGCGTCTACGCCGTCTGCCGCTCACTCGGCCTCAAGGCCGACGACATCCGTGAGGGGTTCGCCTCGTTCTCCGGGGTGAAGCGACGCCAGGAGATCCGCGGTGAGCCGGCCGGCGTGCTCGTGATCGACGACTTCGCCCATCACCCCACGGCGGTGCGCGAGACCATCACGGCGATCCGCCTCCGCTACCCCGACCGCCGCCTGTGGGCGGTGTTCGAGCCGCGCTCCAACACCAGCCGCCGCAACATCCACCAGAGCGAGTACGCGCACGCCTTCTCCGGCGCCGCACGGGCGACGATCCGCGTGCCCGAGCCCCACGACAAGGTGCCGGTGAGCGAGCAGCTCGACATCAACGCCGTGGTGCACGCGCTGAACGACCAGGGCATCGAGGCCGACGCGTCTCCCGAAGTGGAGGTGCTGGTGCAGCGCGTGCTCGACGATGCGCGCGCCGGCGACGTGCTGCTCGTGATGAGCAACGGCGCCTTCGGCGGCTTCATTCCGTCGGTGCTGGAGGGGCTGGGAAAGCGAAGCTGAGAAGGGGAGGAGGGGAGGAGGGGAGAAGGGGAGAAGGGGAAAAGCGCTGTTCCCCATCTCCCCATCCCCCCCTTCCCCCTTCCCCCCTTCCCCCGCCCCGGCGATCGTTCAGCCAACAACTGAACATCGGAGCCAGCATGTTGACCGCCGTTCGCCGTTCGCTCGCCATCGCACTGCTCTCGCTCCCCGCACTCGCGCCCGCGCCGCTCGCGGCGCAGGCCCGTCTCGATCGGCCCAGGAACCGCACCGGCCAGATCACCGTTCGCTGGCTCGGCCATGCGACGTTCGAGATCACCTCGCCCGGCGGCACCACCCTGCTGCTCGATCCGTTCATCAGCGGCAACCCGAGCACGCCGGACTCGCTGAAGAACCTGTCGCGCTACCGGCCGGCGGCGATCCTCGTGACGCACTCGCACGACGACCACGCCGCCGATGCGAAGACGATCGCGCAACGCAGCGGCGCCAAGGTCATCTCCACCTATGAATGGGTGAACTCGCTGCGCCTGCCGGCGGCGCAGGCGCTGGGCGGCAACGTGGGCGGCACGTTCAAGGTGGGTGACGTCACCGTGCATCTCGTGCCGGCCATGCACTCGAGCGATCCCGGTGGCCGTCCCCTGGGCTTCGTGCTGCAGTTCGCCGATGGCCGCACCCTGTACGACACCGGCGACACCTGGATCTTCGGCGACATGGCGCTGATCCAGGAGCTGTACCGGCCGAGCATCATCCTGCTCAACGTCGGTGGCGGTCCGTACACCGAGGACCCGCACACGGCGCACCTGGCGATCACGAAGTACTTCTCGCCGACGACGATCATCCCGATGCACTTCGGCACCTTCCCCGGCCTCGCCACCGAGAGCGACATCCGCGCCGAATTCGGCCGCGATCGCCGCCTCACCCTCATGCGTCCTGGCCAGACGCTGCGGTTCTGATCGTGGCCATCGAGCCGGCCCTCACCGCCGCCGAGTGGAATGGCGTGCTGCGGCAGCAGGATGGACTGGCGCAGCTTCGCGAGCAGTTCGCGCGGCTTCCCTTCCCGCCGCACGCCATCGCCGCGCTGCTGCTGTACGAGCAGCCGTTCGGCTTCACGCCGCAGGATGCGCAGGACGAGCGGGAAGTGAGTGACTACTGCGCAGTGATGGCGCAGCAGAACCGTGAGCTCGGCGACCAGGCGACGGCGGCCAAGTTCGAGATGCTCGGGCGACGCCACCATGAGCGCGCCGAGAAGATCGCCGCGCTCCTGCCGCCGCCGGGCGTCGGCTGATCCGTCGCTACTCCACGTCGTAGCGGAGCCGGCCGGCCACCAGGCGCGCCGGCTCCGCCAGCGTGTGGGGGACGGCATGCGTCGCGTCGGCGATGTGCACCACCTCGATGCCGAGCGACACCAGGACGTCCGAGATGATCCGCCGGTGACAGCGCCACCACAGCACTTCGGCGCACATGATCACCGTGCGCAGGCCGTGGGCGATCATGAGGAGCTCGAACAGCCCCTCGGCGAACTCCTCGCCCTGCACGTGATCGGCGTAGCCGCGAAAGGCGTCATGACGCCAGCCGACGTTGGGCGAATCGGGCACCGGCCGCCGACGTCCACCGAGCGCCGGGATCCACACATAGGACAGCCCATGCGCCGGAAGCGCCTCGCGCAGCGCGGGCTCGGCGTACTGCGGCAGCCGCCGCGAGCCCGGATAGCGGCGCACGTCGGCGACGACGTCGATCTCGTACGGCGCGAGCGCAGCCAGCAGCTCCGGCAGGGAGCGGGTGGAGTGACCGATTGTCCAGACAGTGGGGAACGACAAGAGCAGTACCTCGTACGTTGTACTTCGTACCGCGACCCATGCTTCTGGCCATTACAATGCACCGCTGGCTTCACTTTCGGTAACGTTTGAGTGGCCAGCCGTGCATTGGAGTGGGTAGTCCGCTGGTCGAGCTACGCAGTACGAAGTACGGCGTACTGCAGTTGTCGTTACCTCCCCCGCACGTACCGCTCGTACCCCTGCTGCGGCATGTCGAACACGCGGCCGTCGTGCAGCGACCGCACGAGCTTCGCGTATTCCGCATGGGCCCACACGAGCGGCATCGCGCCGCCGCTCGGACGGCCGTTGAACAGCTCGCGTTCCGGGATGTCCTGGCCATCCCACACCTGCTCCGGCAGCATGCCGCCGTCGCTCGCCTGCGCGCGCATCACGCCGAGCAGGTGCACCGCCGCCTCCGGCCGCCCCGCCGCCAGCTCGTAGTGCGCGCGCTCGCCGGCCAGCAGCGGCCATGGCCGGCCGACGCCCATGCCGTCGAACGGATCGCCGTTCTCCCGCTCGCCGTATCCGTCGCCGTTGTAGCGGTACCACGCCGGCCCGGTGTCGGTGCGCGTGCGCAGCAGCGCGTCGATCACCTTCACCGTGTTCACGATGCGCGGATCGTCCGGCGCGCGGAGGCCGAAGCGCACGAGTGCGAGCGCGTCCACGCTCACCACCTCGTGGTAGGGGACGAAGCTCTCCTGCAGCGCGCGGTTGCGGAGCTGGATCATGCCGCTGGATGTCCCGTTGGCGCTCATCACGTCGGGCGGCGCGATGCGGACGTAGTAGCCCTCCACGCCGACGTCGCGTGCGATGGGCGTGCCGGTCACGTACGTCCACGGATCCACCTGGTCGTGCCAGTTGTCCGCCGTGGCCCGGAACAGGTTGGCCAGCACGTGCTCGCCCGCGCGCTCGGCGAAGTCGGCGGCCACGAGCAGCGCCGCGATCTCGACGGCCATCGTGTAGGGGGAATAGCCGCCGTTCTCCTCCCAGCGATCCTGGCCCGTGATCGGCCCGTTGCGCGCGAGGAAGCTCGCGGCGCCGCGGATCATCGGCCAGGGATCGATGTCCGCCAGCTGCTCCTCGCGCCGCAGCAGCTCGGCGAACAGCACGGGGAAGGCGACTTCGTCCATCTGCAGGCCGTGCCAGTACGGGGTGCCGTCGAGCCAGAGGTTCTGCGCCCAGCTGCCGTCCGCCTCCTGGGTGCTGATGAGGTAGCGCAGCGTGCGGCGCGCCAGCACGTCGTGGCCGAGCGCGATGAAGGCACCGGCGCTGTTCACGAGGTCGCGCGGCCACACGAGATGATAGCCGCCCAGCTCGTGGTCGCCCCTGCTCTCCCCCCAGGGAATGGAGAGGCTGGCGATCATCGCCCCCGCGGCGCTCTTGTCCTCGTGCACGGCGAGCACGGCGGCGCTGGTGCGATAGAGGTCCACCACGCTCTCCGGAAGCTGGATGCGCGGGCGCCGTCGCCGGTCGCGCACGAGGCCGACACGCGGCTCATGGGCCACCGCGCTGTGATGCGCGTGCACGGCCAGCTCGCGCGCCGCGGCACGCCGCGACTCTTCCGGCGTGACGAAGTGTCCCGGAATGGCGGGGCCACGGGTGTGCTCGTGAAAGCGCGTCCACGCGCGCAGGTACGACGCGACCACGCGCTCGAACCGCGATGCGAGGGTCATGCGGGCGCGCTGTGCCGCCTCGGCGGGCCCGGAGCCGAAGCCGAGGGCGAGCACGAAGGTCAGCTCGGTGTCGTGCCGGTCGCGCCCATCGGCGCGCAGCTCCACCTCGCCGGCGAGCGCCACGTTCCCATCGCGGGCCTCGGAGTAGAGCTCCGTGAGCCGGCCCGCGGCACGCACCTGGCGCCAGCCGTCGTTCACGCCCACGAAGCCGCAGCTCGCCGCGCTCCACCCCACGCTGCAGCTCAGTGCCAGCGACACGTCCTCGCGCCGCGCGAAGAGCATCGGGATGCCCTTGTAGTCGTCGACCCAGGCGTCGTTGCCGTATCCCTGGTTGCCGATGTGCGGGGCCAGCAGGGCGAACAGCCGGTAGTCCTCGAGCGCACCGATCAGCGCGCGGAAGCGCACCTGCTGCAGGAGCACCGAGCGTTCGGGATCGGTGATCACCGTCTTCTCGATCTCGTAGCGGCCCTCCGTGCAGCGATTGACGAGGCGGTAGCCAGGCACGCCCGGGCCGAGCAGGTGCAGCGTGCTCGCGGTATCGCGCTTCTCCTCGGAGAACCAGCCATCCGCCGCGCTCACGAGGAAGCCGAAGTCACGCGTGTTGGCCTGGTCCACGCGCGGGTAGTAGACCTCGTCCACGATGCCGTGCGAGATGGTGAACCACACGTGGCTGCGCGCGTCGAGCGCCGTGCCGACGCCGCTCTTCGCGCTCGACGTCCAGCTTGGCTCGGAGCCAGGACCGCCGGGAGCCCGGCATGGCGCCACGCCCGCGAGTGCCGTCATGTGAGCGTGAAGTCCGGTTCCCAGAGCCGCACGCCGCCACGGAAGGCGTTCGCATTGGCGCCGCGACGCGCGTGCGGCGGAAGCGCGGGAAGCAGCCGCACGTTGCCGCCGCCGAGCACCGTGTAGTCGGCGACGACGGCGTTCATCATCAGCTCCACGATCGTCGCCACGTGCCGGCGCCAGCGACGCACCCCGAGGCGCTTGAGACCCGCATCGCCCACGACGTCCTCGTACGTCTCGCCGTCGAGATACGGCAGGTGCGCGATCTCGAGCGGGATCACGACCCGGTCGCGGATGAGCGTCGTGCCGAGCCCGGTGCCGAGCCCGAGGAAGAGCATCCGCTTGCCCTGGTAGCTGCCGATGGCCTGCATGGCGGCGTCGTTGATCACGCGGACCGGCCGGCCGAAGGCGCGCTCGAAATCGAATCGGGTCCAGCCGCGGCCGAGGTTGTACGGCTCGCGCGTGATGCGGCCGCGCACCACCGGGCCCGGATAGCCGATGGAAACAGCGCCGTAGCGCCAGCCATCCGTCGCGTCGAGCACGCGGTCCACCATCTGGCGCGGCGTGAGGTCGGGCCCGGAGTCCACCTTGGCCATCGTGCGCCGGCCGGACGCCTGCGCCTTGACGTGCGAGCCCCCGACGTCCACTACCAGCACGTTCTTCGTCATCGAGCACTGATTCGCGTGTACGGAGCGCGGCCTCGTGCCGTGCATCCGTGGCTGGCTCCGGGGTCGCACGGTTTGCGCCACGCCGCAGGCGGGGTCATCTTGTGCCGCATGCGACCGCACTTCCTCGCCTTTCGCCGCACCCTTCCCGGAGGGATGATCGTGCTCGTCTCCCTCGAAGTGGATGCCGAGGGCACCGTGCACGGAATGCTCCAGGTGGAACGCCGAGTGGATCCGACGCGCCAGCTGTTCGCGACGGCGCCCGTGGTGGCGCGCGCGAGCGGGGCGACGAAGGACGAGGTGCTCAAGAAGCTGCGCGCGCTGGCCGAGAACGATGCCGAGCTCGCCCAGCAGATCGTCGCGTGGGAAGCGGCGCATCCGTCGAGCCGGAAGCCGGGCGAGTCCTGGGAGCATTAGCCCCGTAACGCACCGCGCCCCGTCGTTCACCGAACGACGGGGCGCGTGGATCAGCGGGCAGCGTGCGGCGAGGCTACTGGTCGCGACGCATCGCGTCGTTGGAGATGGTGAGGTTCTCGTTGAGCGTCGCATCACCGTTGATGATGGACCCCCAGCTCACGTGCGGGCCGTTCCGCTTCCCCTTCTCCACGACCTTCACGCCGTCGGGAGCGATGGTGACGGTGTAGAGCTTTCCCTGGTGCTCCAGCTCGCGCTTGATGGACTTGTCGAGTTTGGTCGCCATGGCGTCCTCGGTCAGTGGGCAGTGATCGGACTCCGCGAAGCTATGCGTGAGCCCGCCGTGAGTCTAGGGTCGTACATCACAGCATAGCGAGTGTCGTGCTTCCGCGCTGCAGGAAGTTCGATCAGGTGCCCTCCAGCCCGCGCAGCTCGGCCGACAGGTGCGAGCGATCGGCGACGGTGGCGGCGAGTGGACCATGCGCCCCGAATTCGATGATCGACACCGAGCCCACGGGACAACCGAACCGGTAGCGAAAGCGGCCGACGTCCACGCCGAGCAGCGCGCAGAGCGCCACGCGGATGGTGGCCTTGTGCGACACGACGAGCACGTTGCCATCCGCATGCGCCTCGCGGATCGACTCGAACACGTGCGTCGCCCGTTGCGCGAGCGCGACCGCCGTCTCGCCGCCCGTCGGCGGATTCCACGCCGGATCGGCGACCCAGCGCTCGTACTCGTCGTGATACTCGCGGTCCACCTCCAGCACGCTCTTGCCGTCCCAGCGCCCGTAATCGATCTCGGCGAGCCCCTCGCGCTGGTGCACGACGAGGCCCGTCGCGCGCGCGAGTGGCGTCGCGGTGGCGAGTGCGCGCTGCAGCGGACTCGAATAGATGGCCTCCCACGACGCCGCGGCGAAGCCGTCGGCGAACGCCGCGGCCATGCGTTCCCCGGCGGCGGTGAGCGGCGGATCGAGCCGCCGACCGCAGAACATGTTGGCGCGGCTCAGTGCCGTCTGGCCATGGCGCAGCAGGTAGAGCGTGAGTGTCATCCGTGTTCGTATCCAGAGGATCGCGCCGATGCGATGTCGCGGTGTCGCGCCACCTGCGATGATCGCGCCATGCTGTCGGTGCGATGCCATCGAATGGAACGTGCCGCCCGCGACCACGGCACCGGCCTTGCCTTGGCTGCTCCCAGCGAATCGTCACCGATCGCCCCCACCTCCACGCGGAGCAGCTGCACAATGGAAATGGAAACCCTGCGCGACCTGTACGTCGAGGAGCTGAAGGACCTGTACAGCGCCGAGAACCAGATTCTCAAGGCGCTGCCGCGCATGATCAAGTCGGCGACGCACCCCAGGCTCAAGAAGGCGTTCACGAAACACGAGAAGCAGACGCGCCAGCACGTGAAGCGCCTCGAGCGCATCTGCAAGGAGCTCGGCGAGAAGCCCACCGGCAAGAAGTGCGTCGGCATGGAAGGGCTGATCCAGGAAGGCAAGGATCTCATCAAGGAAAAGCCGGAACCCGACGTGCTCGACGCGGGCCTGATCAGCGCCGCCCAGCACGTGGAGCACTACGAGATGGCCGGCTACGGCACCTGCCGCACCTGGGCGCGGCTGCTCGGCTACGAGAGCCAGGCGCAGCTCCTCCAGACCACCCTCGACGAGGAGCAGCAGACGGACCTCGACCTCACCGGAATTGCCGAGTCCACGGTGAACATCGACGCCGAAGAGTAGGCACGCCTGCGCGGGTCCCGCGCACGCGTGCGCGGGACTCGACAGCGGAAGGCGCACGAGGGCATTGTTGCTGGACACCATCGAGGTGCCCGCCGCAGTGCCCTCTCGAGCTTTCCTCCGAGGAGTTTGCATGTCCGTTCGTGCCCACCGCTGGCTGGCCGCCGTCGCGCTGGCCGCCTCACTCACCACCGTCGGCGCCTGTGCGCATTCCGTCGCGACGCCCGCTGCCACGCTCGCGCCGGACCTCGGCAAGCGCGCCGTCGGCACGAACGGCATGGTCTCCTCGGCCCATCCGCTGGCGAGCGACGCAGGACTCACCGTGCTGCGCGAGGGCGGCAACGCCGTCGACGCAGCCGTCGCGACGGCGTTCGCGATCGGCGTCGTCGAGCCGGAGATGTCGGGCGTCGGCGGCAGCGGCGCGATGCTCGCCTGGATCGCGAAGGATCGACGCGCCGAGTTCCTCGACTTCTACGCCGCACAGCCGATCGCGTCGTTCCGTGCCGCGAACGCGGTGGGGCGCGATTCCACGACACCGCTGCGCGTGGTCGGCGTGCCGGGCAACGTGGCCGGCCTGCTGCTGGCCCAGGAGCGCTTCGGCCGCCTGACCCGCGCGCAGGTGATGGCGCCCGCCATCGCGCTGGCCGAGGAAGGCTTCCCCATGTACGAGGTGCTCGCCGCGATGATCCGGCGTGACAGCGCGGGCCTCGCGCGCGACTCGGTGGGGCGCACCGTCTACCTGAAGGACGGACGCGTACCCGCGCTGGGCGAGCACATCGCCAACCCGGCGCTCGCGCGCGTGCTGCGCACGATCGCCGAAGAGGGACGGCGCGGCTTCTACGAAGGACAGATCGCCGCCGATGTGGTCGCACGCATGAACCGCGGCGGACATCCGGTGACGACGGCGGACTTCGCGCGCTACGAGCCGGTGTGGCGCCGCCCCCTCTGCGCCACGTACGGCGATCGCATCCTGCTCTCGGCGCCCCCGCCGGAAGGCGGCCTGCAGCTCGTGGAGACGGTGAAGCTGCTCGACCCGGCGCGACTCGCCCCGCTCGGCCTGCCGACGAAGGACGCGCGCGCCTTCGACCTGTTCGTCTCGGCGATGCGCGTCGGCCAGACCGCGAACCGCGCGAACTTCGACCCCCGCTGGCGCAGCGTGCCGGCGCGCGGGTTGATCTCGGATGCATTCGTCGCCGCGCGGGCACGCGAGGTGGGATCCGGCAGCGCCGCCGACACCGTGCGCCCGATGGATGGGATGACGTACGATGCCGCGCCGTCGCCGGCGGCGTGCACGGTGATCGGTCCGTACGGCGCGGCACAGCCGTCGACGGCCACCGCCGCGGGCGACGACGGCCCATCGGGTGGGGAGACGACGCACATCTCCGTGACCGATGGCGAGGGCAACGCCGTGGCGGTGACGGTCACGAACAGCAGCGTGTTCGGCAGCGGCGCGGCGGTGGACGGATTCTTCCTCAACAACTCCGGCGCCACGATCACGCGCGCCGAGCTCGATCGCGCCGACGCACCCGCGTGGCTGACGCGCATCACCACCATCGCGCCCACGCTGATGCTGCGCGACGGCAAGGTGGAGCTGGTGATCGGCTCGCCCGGGGGCGGCCGCATCCCGCTCGCCATGGCGCAGACCATCTGGTACATGGTCGGCTACGGGCTCGATCCGCTGGAAGCGGTGCGCATGCCGCGCCTGACGCCGAGCGCGGGCAGCACCGGCGTGGAAGTGGAGAGCGGCATCGACCCGTCGGTGCTCGCCGCCGTGCGCGCCATGGGCTATCGCCCCGAGCCTCCCGGCTTCGAGTACGCCCGCATCTACCTCGTCGCCCGGAAGGGCAACCGCTGGATCGGCGTGGCCGATCCGAGGCATGACGGGCAGGTGAGGGGATACTGAACTTCGGATGGTGAGAAGGTCGGAAGGTCGGCTCCGACCTTCCGACCTTCCGACCGGGCGTACATCCTGCATTGCGCCGGGCTCATGGACGAGGGCGGCGGGATTCCCGGTGCGGCGGCACGCGCGGCGCGCGAGGGCGATACTGCCCTCGCGCCGCGTGTCGATCCGGCGCTGATGGCGGCGGCTTCCCCCGCCACGCCGCCCGCCGGCGCCGAGCCTGACGCGGAAGCGACCGCGCCGGCGAGCAGGCCCGTGGTCGGGACCACGGTGCTCACCGTGCTCGCCGTCCTGTTCTCGCTCTACGTCGCGCGCGGATTCCTGATCCCGATCGTCTTCGCGCTGCTGCTCAACTTCCTGTTCAGCCCGGTGATCCGGCGGCTCGCGCGCGTGCGGATCAAGCCACCCATCGGCGCCGGGATCGTCCTCCTGCTGCTCGTCGGCGGCATCAGCATCGGCGTCTACCAGCTCGCCGGGCCGGCGCAGGGCTGGGCAGCGAGCGCCCCGCAGAGCTTCTCCAAGGCGCAACGGAAGCTGCGCGCCATCATCCTCCCGGTGCAGCAGGTGTCCCGCAACGTGGAGCAGGCCGCGAACGCCGTCGGCGGCCCCGTGGCGGAAAAGAAGCCGGAGGTCGTGGTGCAGGCCGGCCCGAGCCTGTCGTCACGACTGTTCGGCACCACCCAGCGCATCGCCGCGGGGCTGGTCGAGATCTTCATCCTGCTCTACTTCCTGCTCGCCGGCGGCGACCTCTTCCTGCAGAAGCTGATCAAGGTCCTGCCGCACTTCGGCGACAAGGTGAAGGCGGTGGAGATCGCGCGCGCCACCGAAGCGACGGTCTCCGCCTACCTCAGCACCACGCTCCTGCTCAACATCGGGGAGGGCATCGTGGTCGCGCTCGCCCTCTGGATGCTCGGCATGCCGAACGTGGTGCTGTGGGGGGTGATGGTCGCGGCGCTGGAATTCGTCCCCTATCTCGGCGCGGCCACGGCGACGGTGGTGCTCGGTGTGGCGGGGCTGTCACAGTTCGACCAGCTCGGCCACGCGCTCCTGATCCCCGGCGCGTACCTGCTGATCAACCTCGTGCAGTCGAACCTCCTCACGCCGATGATGCTCGGGCACCGGCTCACGCTGAACCCGGTGGCGATCTTCGTCGGGCTCGCGTTCTTCTTCTGGATCTGGGGGGTGCCGGGCGCCTTCCTCGCCGTGCCGATCCTCGCGACGATGAAGATCGTCTGCGACAACATCGAGTCGCTGGCGGCGTTCGGGGAATTCCTCGGCCAGCGCGACGAGGACGAGCGTCGTGCGACCGCTCGCGTGCCGTAGCGGTACCGTTCGCGGCGGCTAGCGCCGCTTCAGCTTCTTCGCGAGGGCGGTGGCGATCGCCTTCGCATCGGTCTCGTCATCGTCCACCGACACCTCGATCACTTCCGTGCCGGCGCCGGGCCGGCGCTGCAGGTCGATCATCCAGCCGACCGTCGGGCCGCCACAGCGGGCGACCGCACCGGACTTGAGTTGCGCGGTGACGACGCCGGGAAAACCGTACTCCACCGTGCTCCCCGGCAACAGTTTCTGGAGCGCCGCTGCCACGGCGTGTCCCCGCTCGTGCGCCAGGCTCGCGTCGTCGCTGATGGCGTGCTCGAACGTCTGGCTCATGATCTCCGGTGGAAGCTCGAAGTCGGCCAGTGGGTCGTCGTCGTCGGGTGGCGGGGTGCGGGACATCTGCGGACCTGCGGGACAGGGTGAACGGGTGAACGCCGCGCCTCGATGGCGGGGCCACGCCCCTATTACACCGTCAGAAGGGCATTGTCACGCATTCGTGGAGCAGCGTCGAACATGCCATCGGCCGACGTGACCGACCAGGGCCGCTGCCGCGGCGCGGAGCAGGCCGATGGCTTCGCTCCTCCGTTCCCGGTCAGCAGGTCGAGCGCTCCCTGACCGGCGAGGAGCACGACGAGCACCAGCGCCGACGTCGCCCATCGTGGCGCGCTGCTCGAACGGCGCAGCAGCCACCAGCCGACGATCAGGATCGGCGCCTCGAGCAGGAAGTCGAGCAGCGGACGCTGGTACAGGTAGAGTCCCACCATCGGGCCCCCGGGCCAGAAGATCTTGTGGCCCGTGATGAGGTCGGGGGGCAGGTGCAGGAGCACCATCAGCGCGCTCGCGGCGGCCGTGACCCGCGAGCCGGTGACGAGCAGGGCCGCTCCGCCGAGCACCGCAGCCTGGAGCGCGGCCGAATGCACGGTGTGCGAGTAGAGCCCGTACGGATTGCACACGCCGGCAAGCGCGAACGCGACGTCGACGAGGTCCGGCGAGACGCAGGCCACGAGCAGCCAGGGGAGTGACGCTCGCGGCCAGGCGCTGCGCGTCGCCGCCGCGACGCCGAGGTGTCCGACGATCACGACGGGCGGGCTACCACCTGCCGATCACAGCGGCAGGAACCTCCGCACTTCCTCCAGCAGACGCGCCGGCTGCACCGGCTTGGCGAGGTACTCGTCGCATCCGGACGCGATGGACGCATCGCGGTCCCACGTGCTGGCGAGGCCGGTGACGACGATGATCGGGATCATGTGCGTCTGCGGATCCTGCTTCAGCGTCCGCACGGCGTTCCACCCGCTCGTGCCAGGCATCGTGACGTCCATGAGCACGAGCCCGGGCTGCGACTGCCGGGCGATCTCCACCGCTTCGGCGCCGTCGGCGGCCTCGAGGACGCGATAGCCGACGCCGCTCAGCAGGGCCACATAGAGCGAGCGCTGGTCGGCGTTGTCTTCAGCGACGAGAATGGTCGGCCCGGAGGGAGCCGTATCCGGCATGGGCAGCGGGAGAGGGTTCGCGGCAAGTTACCGGCTGTCGCGCAGGATACGCTAGTCGGCGCTCGCAAACTCGAATCGCGACGAGGACGCAGGGCACGCTCCATGCCCCAGCCCGCTGCATGCTCCTCTCACCAAAGCACATCCCCCGCCTGGCCGCCATCGTCGGCCTGTTCACCCGCTACGGCCTGCGGGACGTCGCCAAGCAGCAGGGACTCCTCGCCCTCGTGAACGAAGACGACGAGGACCTTCCGCCGGAGGAAGTCGCCGAGCGTGAGGAGCACGCCGTCGGCTTCCGCAAGCGGCTCGTCGAGCTCGGCCCCGCCTACGTGAAGCTCGGACAGGTGCTTTCCACCCGTCCCGACCTCCTGCCCGAACCGTACATCCGCGAGCTCGAGAAGCTCCAGGACGACGTGGGCCCGATCCCCTTCGAGGCGGTGGAGGAGATCATCGAGAGCGAGCTCGGGGCCCGCATCAGCAAGCTGTTCGACACCTTCGACACCGAGCCCCTCGCCACCGCCAGTCTCGGCCAGGCCCACGCCGCCACCATGCGCGGCGGGCGCGAGGTCGTGGTGAAGGTGCAGCGGCCGCACATCCGCGCCTCGCTCGCCGACGACCTCGCGTTCTTCCACGACGTGGCCGAGTTCCTGGCCGAGCACACCAGCGTCGGCAACCGCATCGACGTGCTCGGCGTGATCCAGCAGCTCGAGCGCGCACTCACCGAGGAGCTGGATTATCGCATCGAGGCGCGCAACGCGGCGGCCTTCCGGCGCTCGCTCGCCGAGTACCCGCGCATCATCGTGCCCAAGGTCGTCGAGGCGTACTCGCGCGAGAAGGTGCTCACCACCGAGCGCGTGCACGGCCTGAAGGTCTCCGAGGTGTCGCCGATCACGCGGCTCGAGCACGACTTCACGCCGCTCGCCGAGGAGCTGACGCGCGCGTACCTGAAGGGGATCACGATCGACGGCTTCTTCCACGCCGATCCACACCCCGGCAACATCTTCGTCGTGCTGCGCGGGATGAAGAGCCCGCCCACTCCCTCCGACGTCGCGGCGGAGGATCGGCGCACCGACGCGCGCGCGGCCACCACGCCGCTGGCGCGACTCGAGGCGGACGCGCAGGCGCAGGCCACGCCGACACCGGCCGACGTGGACGCGCGGCTCGCCATCATCGACTTCGGGATGACGGCGCGGCTCTCCGGCACCATGCGCGAGGCCGCGACGCGCCTCCTCATGGCGCTCGGCGATCATCGCGGTGACGACGTGGCCGCCACGCTCATCGAGCAGGGCGTGCCGACGAGCGACTTCGACCGCGCCGGCTACACGCGTGCCATCGCCGAGCTGATCGCGCGCAACGTGGACCTCACCGCGGCCGAGGTGCAGGCAGGCAAGGTACTGTTCGAGGTGATCGACCTCTCCTTCCAGCACGGCCTGCGGCTTCCCGCCGAGATGACGCTGCTCGCCAAGGCGCTGTTCAACCTGGACGGCGTGACGCGCGCCCTCGACCCGGGCTACACGCCCCTCGAGACGATCCGCGAGTTCAGCAACGAGATCGCCGTGCAGCGCGCCCAGCGCGACCTGTCGCCGCGGCGGCTGTACCAGATCGCGGTGGAGAGCAGCGACCTGATTGCCGCGCTGCCACACCGGCTCGACCAGATCACCACCCGGCTCGCGAACAACGATCTCTCCACGCACGTGGACGTGCCGCAGCTGCCGTCGCTCATCGTCGCGCTGCAGAAGGTGGCGAACCGCGTGTTCTCCGGGCTCGTGCTCGCCGGCCTGCTCGTCGCCAGCTCGCAGCTCCTCCCCTACTGGCGGACGCTGGGCACCGTCGGCTTCGTCATCGCCGCGGTGATCGCCGTCTACATGGTGCTCACCATCCTGGTGAGCGACCGGAGGGGCAGCGATTGAACAAACGCGTACCGTCCTTGCATAGCGAACGGGCATGTTGCGCCGCAGCCGTTCCTCGATTCGCCACGCCACCGCGTTCGCCATCGCCTTCACCGGGATCGCCATCGCCTGTGGACGCGAGGCCACCGAGCCGAGCGCGACGCCGATAGCGGACGCGGCGGCAGCGGTGGCGCAGGTGGCGTCAGCCGTGACCGGGCAGCCATCGCCGCTCGCCGATGAGCAGCTGGACGGCAAGCACATCGGTTTCGACACCCACACCTACCCGGGCGACAGGACGATGCGGGCGTGGAAGAACACGCCCGGCTCACCCTACCGCTGGGTCGGCTACTACCTGCCGGCGCCCTGCCACAAGGACGGGTCCTGGGTGGGCAAGCGGCAGACGCTGGTGGACATGGGATGGGGGCTCGCCGTGGTGTACGTGGGCCAGCAGACGTGGGGACGCACCCCGCGCCCGTCGGCGAAGCGCACCGCCGCCCTCCGCCGGCAGGGCGCCAGCTGCAACGCGGACTACCTGAGCGCCGATCGCGGCGACGCCGATGCGCTCGACGCGATCGCCGCCACGCAGAAGGAAGGGTTCCCGGCGCGGTCGGTGGTGTTCCTCGACATCGAGCGGATGGAGAAGGTGCCGCAGGTGATGCGGGACTACTATCGCGCCTGGGCGCGTCGCCTGCTGCGCGACGGCCGCTACCTGCCGGGCGTGTACGTCCACAAGTTCAACGCGCAGCTCGTGCACGATGACCTCAAAGCCGAGTTCGCCGCGGCCGGCGTGACGGAGGAACCACGCATCTGGGTGGCGAGCGGCCGTGGCTACGAGGAAGGCAAGGCGCCGCAGGACGTCGGCTTCGCCTTCGCCGGCATCTGGCAGGGGATGATCGACGTCGCGCGCCGCGTGGCGGACATCAAGCTGCCGGTGGACGTCAACGTGTCGTCGTGGACGTCGCCGTCGGATCCGTCGGGGCTGGTGACGGACTGACTGCAACACACGTATGTCGTACGTGGTACTACGTACGCGGACCCACGGGGACGCGTGGTCCAATGCACCTCCGCATCCCGTCAGGGCGATGCACCGGCTGGGGCCCAGCGGCACATTGTGGAGGCCTGGATGTCGGTCCCAGTACGGAGTACAAGGTACGTAGTACTTCAGTTGCCTTTGTTTTTAATGGAGCCCCCATGTCCGACTACACCAAGCCATCCGACGATCAGCTGAAGCAGACGCTCAGCCCCCTCCAGTACAGGGTCACCCAGCACGAGGGCACGGAGGCCCCGTTCCAGAACGAGTACTGGGACAACCACGAGCCCGGCATCTACGTGGACGTCGTGTCCGGGGAGCCGCTCTTCAGCTCACTCGACAAATTCGAGTCGGGGACCGGGTGGCCGAGCTTCACGCGCCCGCTCGAGCCGGACAACGTCACGACGAAGACCGACCGGCAGTTCCTCATGACGCGCACCGAAGTGCGGTCGAAGCATGGCGATTCGCACCTGGGCCACCTGTTCGATGACGGGCCGAAGCCCACGGGCATGCGCTACTGCATGAACTCCGCGTCGCTGCGCTTCATCCCCGCGCACCGGCTGGAGGAAGAGGGGTACGGACAGTACGCGAGGCTGTTCGGGTGACACGAGCGAGCCCGCCGGCAACGTTCGCCGGCGGGCTCTACGCCTGTGTCCTCTCTCTCGCGTTGCTTCGCTCCGGACGGTGGCGCATCGAGTGAGTGCGCACGATGCGGACCGCGGCGCGCGCAATTGGCCGGTCGCCCCACGTGCAGCGTGCGCACGGGTATAGTTGGACATGGTCTTCCGCCTTCCTCGCATCACGCGCACCCTCCTCGCACGCGCCATCGCCGCGCTCGTCGTCACGACCGTCGTCGCCGGTTGCGCCAGGCAGCCCATCGTCGTGCCCCCTGCCCCTGAACCGGCGGCTCCGATTCCGCCGCCGCCACCGCGCCTTCCCGCCGTGGGCGCACTGGTGCCTGCGCCACCCGCGTCGGTGGGAATGGACTCCACCCTCCCTGCCCGGCTCGACAGCATCATCCAGGTCGGCCTGGCCGAAGGTGCCGCGCCCGGTGCGGCGGTGGCGGTCGGACGCTACGGCAGGCTCGTCTTCACGAAGGGCTACGGCACGCTCGACTATGCCCCGGACGCCTCCGCCGTCACGCCGCGCTCCATCTACGACCTGGCGTCGCTCACCAAGGTGGTTGCCACGACGACGTCGGCGATGATCCTCGAGGAGGCCGGCAAGCTCGACATCGACAAGCCGGTCGCGTTCTACGTGCCGGAGCTCAACGCGCCGGACAAGGCGGCGATCACCGTGCGCATGCTGCTCACCCACAGCGGCGGCCTCGAGGCATACGCCCCCCTCTACAACGCCGCCAACGGCTCGCTCCGCGGTCGCGCTGAATATCTCGCCGCCATCAACGAGCGGCCGCTGCAGTATCCGCCCGGCACCCAGACGGTCTACAGCGACTGGGACATGGTGCTCATGCAGGCGGTGATCGAGCGCATCACCGGCATGTCGCTCGACCAGTACGCGGACGGGCACGTCTTCCGCCAGCTCGGCATGACGGACACGCGCTTCCGTCCCGACACGAGCGACCGCGCGCTCCGCGCGCGGATCGCCCCGACCACGCAGGACAGCCTGCGCGGCGGGCGGCTGCGCGGCACGGTGCACGACGCCAACGCGTGGGCGCTCGGCGGGGTGTCCGGCCATGCGGGACTGTTCAGCACCGCGCACGACCTCGCGATCTTCGCCCAGTTCCTCCTCGACGGCGGCACGTTCGACCGGGTGCGCATCCTCGCCCCACAGACCATCGCGCGGTGGACGGCGCGGCAGAACGGCATCGGCAGCCGCACCCTCGGCTGGGACACGCCGTCACCCGGCTCGAGCGCGGGACGATACTTCTCCCCGCGCAGCTTCGGTCACACCGGCTTCACCGGCACGTCGCTGTGGATCGACCCGGAGAAGGGCGTGTTCGTGGTGCTGCTGATGAACCGCGTCACCCTGCGCGGCGAGGCCACGCGCCACGCGCAGCTGCGACGCGACGTGGCCGACGAGGTGCAGCGTGCGGTCCTGGATGCGCCGCTGATCGACTGGGAGAGTCTGCGTTAGGGAGCCGGGTCAACGGCTGAGCAGTACACTGTACGCGGTACCTCGTACGAAGTGCTGGGTACGGTACCAGGTACCCTGCCAGGTACCTGGTACCGCGTACCATTTACCGATGTGGCAGTTGCCTAGCGCTCAAAGCGCCTGCCGGGGAGCCGCTCCATCATGTCGCGCAGCGCCGTGAACCTCGCCGACAGGGGCACGAACTGCTGCACCTCGGCGTGCTCGCCGAACCGGTGCACCTCGTCCCACACCGTGGGATCCTTCTCCGCCAGCGTGGCGGCGCAATCGGCCACCAGCCACGCCGCCGCGTAGACGTCCATCGCCTCCAGCTTCTCGAGCGCGATGTGGAACCGTTCCGCCGCGGACTCGAGCCGGCCGGCGCTCACCTCGAGCCGGATGAACAGCGACTCGAGCAGCTCGCGTCCCTGGAACCACCAGTCGGCGCGCGCGCCCAGCACGCGCTGCGCAGCCTCGAGTGACGCATTCGCGACCGGCACCGCATCGAGGCGCAGGGCGGCCAGCCCGGCGCCCGAGTGCGCGCCGACGGCGATGTCCTCCGCGCCGAGCGTGTCGGCGAGCGCCGACGTCTCGCGATAGAGGCGCGACGCCTCGTCCGCGTCGCCGCGCTCGCGCTCCAGGTTCGCGAGGTTGTACAGCGCGGCCAGGCGGTTGGCGTTGTTGCGCAGCGTCGTGTACAGCCGCAGGGCCGTATCCAGGTTGCCGCGCGCCGCGTCGAAGTCGCCGCTGCGCATCTCGATCACGCCCAGGTTCATCGAGGCGTTCGCCTTCACGTCCAGGGACTGCGACTCGCTGGCGATCGTCTGCGCGGCGCGGAACGCGTCGGCGCCGCCCTGGTCGTCGCGCGTGCGCATCCGGGCCACGCCGAGCGTCAGCCAGGCGCGCGCTTCCATCACGCGATCGCCACGCCCCTGCGCGCGCTCCACGAGCTGGAGCAGCAGCGCCGCGGCCTCGGCCGGCCTGGTGCCGAGCAGCGTGATGGCCAGGCGGTGCATCGCGTCGCCGGCCAGGGCGTCGTCGCCGCTCTCTTCCGCGATGCGCAGCGACTCCTCGGCGATGCGGATCGCCTCCTCCAGCTCACCCGTGCGGCCGAGCGTCTGCACGAGCAGCGAGCGCGTCTGCACCACGTCGGCCAGGCTGCCCACGCGCTCGGCGGTGGCGAGCAGCTCGCGGCACTCCTGCTCCGTCTCGCGCGCGCCCTGGCCGAGGCGCACGCGCGCCTGCAGGCGGCGGAGCTGCACCGGCAGCTGCTGCGCGGGCTTGTGCTTCAGGCTCGGCGACTCGAGGATCGCGTCGCACGCCGCCTGCACGTCCGCCCAGCGCCCCGACTGCTCGGCCGCGCGCGCCAGCTCTTCCTGCACCGCCACCCGTTCGTCGTCGGTCGAGGCGTGGTTGAGCGCGTGGCGCAGGAAGTCCGCCGCTTCGTCCAGGGCGTAGAGGGCCATCGCGCGCTCGGCCGCGCGCTTGCACCAGGCATACGCCTTGGCGCTGTTGCCGCTCTTCGCGTAGTGCGCGGCGATCTCGTCCACCGCGTCCGGTGAGCGCTTCGCCAGCACGTCGGCCACCTGCTCGTGCTTCAGGCGCCGGCGCGCCGGGCTCACCGACTTGAGCACGGCGTCGATCAGCAGCGCATGCGCGAACTGGTACGTGTCGTCGTCGTGCTCGCGCGCCGGCTCCAGCACCGACGTCTTGAGCCCCTCGTCGATCGCGTCCAGCACGTCGTCCATCTTCGCCCCGGCCGCATCCTTCAGCAGCGAGAGCGAGAAGGTGCGCCCGATCGCGGCCGCCGTGACGAGGATCTTCGCCGCGTCGGCCGGCAGGCGCGAGAGGCGGCGCCCGACGAGGTCGGTCATCCCCTCCGGCAGGTTCGCCTTGCTCGGCAGCGTCCAGGTCCACGCGGTGCCGTCGTACGTGAACGCCCCCTCCTCGTGCATCGTGCGCAGCAGCTGCGTGACGAGGAACGGGTTGCCCTCGGTGTGGCGCAGCACGAAGTCGAGCAGGTCGTCGCCGAGCTCGGAGCGGTGCAGCGCCCCCTGGAGCCACTCGCGGACCTCGTTCGCCGTCAGGCGCTCCACGTGCAGCTCGCGCGAGCGCTCGTCGCGTGAGATGCGCTGCCGGCGCTCGCGCACCGGGCCGTACGCCGCCTCCTCGCTGCGGATCGTGAGGCAGATGCAGACCCGCTCCGAGGTGAGCTGCGCCATCACGTACTCGAGCGCATCCCAGCTCGCCGTGTCCGCCCAGTGCATGTCTTCCAGCACGATCGTGATCGGGCGTGCCTCGCTCGCCCCGCGCAGGTACGCCACCAGCTCTTCCAGCAGGTGGTGCCCCTGGAGCGGGTCGAAGGTCGTCGGCAGGGTGGACGTCGGCGTGCTCGCGCGCAGCGGCGCCACCAGCCGGCCGAGCATCGGCCACTGGCGCACCGGGGCGATGCCGAGGTCGTAGATGCCCGCCAGCGCCTCCACCCAGGCCCCGAAGGGCGGCCGGCTCTCGCTCTCCATCGCGCGCCCCGTCACCATCGCCGCCCCGCGCAGTCGCACCTCGGGGAGGAGCTGGCGCACGAGGGTGGACTTGCCCACCCCCGCCTCGCCGATCACGAGGCGGGCCTGCGGGGTGCCGTGCACGCTCAGGTCGAGCGCCGTGACGAGCGAGCGCAGCTCGGTGGCGCGGCCCACGAACCGGTTGAGCACCAGCTGCGGCGCCGACTCCCCTTCCGTGCCGGCGAGGACCACCTTGTCGCGCCCCTCGCGCTTGGCTTCGAACAGCGCGCGGTCGGCGGCGGTGAACATCGTCTCGAACGACTCGCCATGCTCCGGCGCCGTGGCCACGCCGATCGAGAGCGTGACGCTCATCGTGCGGTCGGGCTGGTCGCGCAGCGGGATCGGCATCTCGGCCATCTTGCGGCGGATGTCCTCCGCGATCGCGCGGCCGCCATCGGCGTCGAGGCCGGGGAGCAGCACCACGAACTCGTCGCCGGCGTAGCGCCCCACGTACTGCCCGGGGCGGAGCTGCTCGCGGATCACACCGACCACGAGGCGCAGCGCGTCGTCACCCGCGAGGTGGCCGAAGGTGTCGTTGACCGACTTGAACTGGTCCACGTCCACCACCAGCAGCGTGACCGGCGCGCCCGTCCGCCGCCGCTCCGCGAGCACGGCGGTGATGACGTTGGTGAAGGCGCGGCGCACGAGGGCGCCCGTGAGGTCGTCCTCCTCGGAGACCATCACGGCGCCGTTCTTCCCGGTGCGGCGCGCCGGCATCGCGCGCTGGGCGGCGGCCGGCGCGTGCACGCGCCCGCGCCGCACCATCTCCTCGAACTTCGCGAACAGCTGGGGATCGAACTGCTTGCCGATCTCGCGGCGCATGATCTCGATCGCCTCGAGCTGCGAGAACGCGCGCTTGTAGCTGCGCTCCGTCGTCAGCGCGTCGTACACGTCGGCCACGCACAGGATGCGCGCCGTCAGCGGGATGTCCTCTCCCGCCAGCCCGTCGGGATAGCCCTTGCCGTCCCAGCGCTCGTGGTGGCTGCGCACCATCGGCGCCACGTCCCACGGGAACTGCACGTCGGCCAGCATCTGCTCGCCCGCCTCGGGGTGCTTGCGCACCAGCGCCCACTCCTCGTCGGTGAGCTTGCCCGGCTTGTTCAGCACCTCGGCGGGGACGATCAGCTTGCCGACGTCGTGCAGCAGCGCACCGATGCGGAACCAGAACAGCGAGTTCTCGTCGAACCCCGCCTTGGCGGCGAGCGCCGTGGAGAGGTCGGCCACCCGCTCGCAGTGACCCTGCGTGTGGATGTCCTTCGATTCGATCGACTCACCCCACTTGCGCACGACGTCGAGGAAGTCGCCCTCGAGGCGGGCCATGCGGCGCCCCACGTCGGCGAGCTCGTGGCGCGCGCGGAGCTGGGTGAAGCAGGCGTGCGCGCGGTTGAGCGCCTGCAGCGTCTCGCGATTGCGGCCGAGGCGCTGGTACAGCTCGGCGAGCTCGCGGTTGCTGTCCCCCTCGAGCGCGAGGTCGTTCGAGGCGGCAGCCACCGAGCGCGCACGGCTCAGGTGCTCCTCGGCGGCGGCGAGGTCGCCCGTCTCGCGCGCGATGATGCCGTACACCTTTTCCGCCTCGCCATTCGCGCGCGCGTCGTCCAGATGCTCGGCCAGCGCCATGGCGCGGTCGCAGCGCCGCTTCGCTTCCACGAAGTCGCGCTTCTCGATCTGCAGCGAGGCGGAGTTCACCTCGAGCTGGATGCGCGTCGAGAGGCCGCCCAGCGCGTTGGCGATCGTGAGCGCTTCCGTGAAGGCATCATCGGCGGCGTCGTGGCGCCCGAGCGCCATGTTCGCCATGCCGAGGTTGTTCAGGGCGATGAGGATGTTGTCGAGCAGCGAGTAGAGGCGGCCGTGCGCCAGCGCGTCCTGGTAGTAGCGGAGCGCCTCCCGGAAATCGCCGCGGATGCTCGCCAGCGTGCCCAGGTTCGTCATCACGTCCACCTGGAGCCGCGGATCGGTGGTGCTCGTGCCGCGCTCCAGCGCCTCGTGGAACAGCTGCTCGGCGTGGTCCAGGTCGCCCTGCCGCCAGCGCACCGCGGCCAGCACGTTCAGCGCGTGGCCCAGCGCATTCCGCTCGTCGCCCAGCTCGGCGGTGGCGACGGCGGCCTCCGCACAGTCTTCCGCGGCCTTGTAGTCGGCGTCCACCTCGTAGCTGCGGGCGATCCAGCGCAGGAGCATCGAGGCCAGCGACGGCGACGGCGACGTGATGCTGCGCAGGGCCTGCTCGTACAGCACGCGCGCCTCGGCCCGGCGCCCCAGCTTGTCGAGCGCCCGCGCATCCTCGATCAGCGCGCGCGTCGACGGGTGCTCCGCCGGCGACTCCACCAGCCGGAGATGTGTGGCGCGTGCGGTGTTGTCGGAGGACGATGCCACGGGAGGCGGAGACCGGGATCGAGGGAGGGAGGAGCGGGAGGGACTGGAGCGACCGGTGCCCGGAGGCCCACGCAGAGTGCGGCCGCCGGGCACCGTGCGGCCCGCCGAGGCGGGCCGTACTGCGATAGGACGACTGACCTCAGCTCGAGGCCACGATGTACCCCGAGCGGCCGGGGCCGCGCGGGCGGCCAGCGCCCTCGTACGTCGGCTGATGGTTCTGCACCGGCGACACCGATGCGTCGGAGTTGAAGGACCTCGACATCGAGGCGCTGTTCCAGGCGGTCATGAGCGACATGCCCAAGCCGATCGCCAGGAGAATGTGACGGATCATGGTAGTTGGCTCCTGAACGGCAGCGCACGGCCTCGCGCGCCACCCGTGGAAGGAATCAAGGTTCGCGAAGGATCAGAGCAGTACAGGACTCGCCTCAGAAGCCGAGGTCGACACTGAGCGACAGCGGGCTGGCGCTGAACTCCGCCACCACGTATCCGCTGAAGTGCTTGATCCGACGGAACACCACCTTGTTCTCCACGTCCACGTTGGAGGCCAGGTCAGCATCCGTCTGTGCTTCGTCCACGCAGCCCGTCTCGTTGCAGTAGTACATCACCTTCGTGTTGTCGAGCGTCGCCTGGTCCGTCACGTACAGGTACAGGTTGGCGTTCGACTGCGGGTTGAACCGCAGGGCCGGCTGGAACTCCACGCTCGGATGGTCGGTGTCCGCATTCCGCACCACCGCCGTGATCGTGAACGGCTGCGTCTGCGGCTCGCAGCTGTCGTTCCACGTGCCCACGCCATAGCTCGACGTGGCCAGGTCGCAGACCGCGTTGGCCGGGATGTCGAGGTGGCTCGCGCCGAACGTCAGCGACTGCGCCTGGGTCGGGTCGATCTCGTACGTGTAGGTGCCATCCGCCACGCCGACCAGCGCACGCTGCGCGTCGGTGGGCACGAACGGGGACGTCCGCAGCGCGGACAGGGTCTTCGGCTGGGCGGCGCTGGGCGACGTTGCGTCCCCCGCGCAGCCGGCAAGCAACAGGCTCGCGGTCGCGACGGTGGTCAGCAACGGAACGAGCGACACTCGCGAGCGCGCCATCATCGGCAATCGCATTCGATCCTCTCGAGCCTGGGGCTCACTAGGGATAAGGAAGAGGTGGAACTGCAGGCACCCTCCCTTTGGCAATGCCGAGACCACTCGCCGAGTCCGCTTTCCTCCGTCAGACTGTCTGCGCCGGCAATGGCTCCAGCGCCCGATCGGCCATCCTGTCCCGCCTCATCCGACTTCGTGACTGACCGCCGATTGGCGCAGGATCGTGCAGAGTGCCAGACATCGTGCAGTCTGCGGTACCGGACAACGCGCCCAGGAGTGAATCTTCGTCCCGTTTCGGTCATCGGGACGCAATACTGTCAACGAGAGGCGAGTGCCGTCTTGTCGTGTGACAGTCGCAGTGGCGGGATGGCGGCGTGCGAGCCCGTGGGGCGCTCGGCCAGGTCGCGCAGCGCGGTGAACCGCGCCGCGAGCGGCACGAACTCCTGCACCGCCTCGTGCGTCGTGAACCGCTCGACGACGCGCCAGATCCCCTCGTCCCGCTCCACCAGCTCGGCGGCGCAGTCGGCGACCATCCACGCCGCCGCGTACACCTCCATCAGCTCGAGCCGGGCGACGGCCCCGAGAAAGCGCTTCCGCGCCGCCCCAAGCTGTCCGTCGTGCGCCGCGAGGCGCACCGCCAGCGACTCCAGCAGCTCACGCCCCTGGAACCACCAGTCGCTCCGGTCGCCCAGCGCGCCTTCCGCCGCGCGCAATGCGGCCCGCGCCGCCGGCACGTCGTCCAGCCGCAGCGCCGCCACCCCTGCGCCGGCGTGCGCGCCGATGGCGATGTCCACGGCGCCAAGCTGCTCGGCCAGCGCGGCAGTCTCGCGGTAGAGCGTGAGCGCCGCCTCCGCGTCGCCGCGCTCGCGCTCGAGGCTGGCCAGGTTGTAGAGCGCGGCCAGGCGGTTGGCATTGTTGCGCAGCGTGGTGTACAGCCGGAGCGCGTCCTTGCACGCCTCGTGCGCCGCGGCGAAGTCCCCGCGCCGGAGCTCCAGCACGCCGAGGTTCATGGACGCGCTCGCGGCGATGTCGAGCGCGTGGGCCGTGCGCGCCGCACCGAGGGCGGCGCGGAACGCCTCGGCGCCTCCACGATCGTCGCGGGCTCGCGTGCGCGCCACGCCGAGGGAGAGGAAGGCGCGCGCTTCCATCGCGCGGTCGCGGCGCGCACGGGCCCGCGACACGAGCTGCAGCAGCAGCTCCACCGCCTCGCCCGGCCGCGCGGCGATGAGCGTGATGCCCAGGCGGTGCATCGCCTCGCACACCAGCCCGTCGTCGCCCCCCGCCCGCGCGAGCGTCACCGACTCGGTGGCGATGTCCACCGCCTCCTGGGTGCGACCCATGCGGGCCAGCGCCTGCACGAGCAGCGAGCGGATCTGCACCACGTCGGCGCGTGTTCCCTCGCGTTCGGCCAGCGTGAGCAGGTCGCGGCAGGCGGCCTCGGTGTCGGCGGCCGCCTGGCCGAGGCGCACCAGCGCGTGGAGGCGCCGCTGCAGCACGGGCAACGCCCGCACCGGCTGCGCGGCGAGGAGCGCGCTGCCGAGCATCGCATCGCACCAGCGCGCCACCTCGTCCCAGCGCCCCGAGAGCTCGGCGGCGCGCGCCAGCTCATCCTGGGCCGCGATGCGCTGGTCGTCCGCGCCGGCATGCTCCAGCGCGAGCTCGAGGAAGCGCGTCGCGTCGTCGAGGGCGTAGCGCGCCATCGCGCGCTCGGCCGCACTGCGGCACCACGTGTAGGTCTGCGAGCCGTCGCCGCTGCGGGCGTAGTGCCAGGCCACCGCGTCCACCGCATCCGGGCTGCGCGCCGCCAGCAGGTCGGCGATGCGACGATGGATCAGGCGCTGGCGCGCCTGGCTCACCGTGCGCAGCACGGCGTCCACCAGCAGCGTGTGCGCGAACCGGTAGGTGTCGTCGTCCAGCTCGTGCACCGGCTCCAGCACCGAGCTGGCGAGCCCGCTGTCCACGGCATCGAGCACCGTGTCCATCTCCGCGCCCGAGGCATCGGCGAGCAGCGCGAGCGAGAAGGTGCGGCCGATCGCCGCCGCGGTGACGAGGATCTTCGAGGCTTCCGCGGAGAGCCGTGACAAGCGGCGCGCCACGAGGTCCGCCATGCCGGAGGGCAGCGGGAGCGAGGCCGGGATCGTCCACACCCACGCACTGCCCGTGTGGGTGAACACCCCGCGCTCGTGCATCGCGCGCAGCAGCTGCACGACGAGGAAGGGATTGCCCTCGGTGCGCTGGAGCACGAACGAGAGCAGGTCGTCGCCCAGCTCGGACCGGTGCAGCACGCCCTGCAGCCACTCACACACTTCCCGCGCATCGAGCCGCTCCACGCGCAGCTCGCGCGAGCGCTCGTCGCGCGAGACGCGCTGGCGCCGCTCGCGCATCATGCCGTAGGCCGCCTCCTCGCTGCGCAGGCTCAGCACGACGAAGATGCGCTCGGTGGTGAGCTGGGCCATCACGTACTCGAGCGCATCCCAGCTCGCCGCATCGGCCCAGTGCATGTCTTCCAGCAGCAGGGTGAGCGGGCGGGACTCCGAGGCGGCGCGAAGGAAGCGCACCAGCTCCTGCAGCAGCTGGTGCCCCTGCGTGGGATCGAGCGGCGCCACCGGCGACGTGGCCGCCCCGGCGCGCAACGCCGGTACCAGGCGCTCGAGCAGCGGCCAGGGGCCGACGGGGGCGAGCCCGAGCTCCTGCAGCGCGAGCACCAGCTCTGCCCATGGGCCGTAGGCGGGACGGCATTCGCTCTCGAGCGCCCGTCCCGTCACCATGGTCACGCCGCGCAGGCGGAGGTCGGGCAGCAGCTGGCGCACGAGGGTGGACTTGCCGACGCCGGCCTCGCCGATCACCACGCGCAGCTGTGGCGAGCCGTGGGTGCTGTCGTCCAGCGCCGCCGCGAGCGCGCGCAGCTCCGTGGTGCGCCCCACGAACCGGGACAGCACGAGCTGCGGCGGACCGTCGCAGGCGGCGCTCGCGGCCACCACCTTGTCGCGTCCCTCGCGCTTGGCCTCGAACAGCGCGCGGTCGGCAGCGGTGAACATCGACTCGAAGCTGTCGCCGTGATGCGGCGCCGTGGCCACGCCGATGGAGAGCGTGACGGTCAGCGACTTCTCGTCATCCTCACGCACCGGCACGGGCGCTGCCGAGGTGGCGCGCCGCAGCGAGTCGGCGAACGCCGCCGCGCCCGCGGCATCCACGCCGGGGAGCAGCACGACGAATTCATCGCCGGCGTAGCGCCCCACGTACTGGCCCGGCTTGAGCTGCTCCCGGATCACCCCGGCGACCAGGCGCAGCGCATCATCGCCGGTGAGGTGGCCGTACGTGTCGTTCACCAGCTTGAACTGGTCCACGTCGGCCACGAGGAGCGACACCGGCGCACCGGTGCGCCGCCGCTCGGCCAGCACGGCCGCCGTGACGTTCACGAAGGCGCGCCGCACGAGCGCGCCGGTCAGGTCGTCCTCCTCCGAGTCCGTCGTATCCGGCGCCACCGCCATGCGTCGCACCGGCGTCACTCGCCGGTTGAGCGGACGGGGGGACGCCGCACCGCGCCGGACCAGCTCCTCGAATCGCGCGAAGAGATGCGGGTCGAACTGCTTCCCAGCCTCGCGGCGCATGATCTCCATCGCCTCGAGATGCGAAAAGGCGCGCTTGTAGCTGCGTTCCGTCGTCAGGGCGTCGTAGACGTCGGCGATGCAGAGGATTCGCGCCGCGAGCGGGATGTCCTGGCCATGCAGGCGATCCGGGTAGCCGCGGCCGTCCCACCGCTCGTGGTGGCCGCGGATCATCGGCACCACGTCCCATGGGAAGCGGATGTCCGCCAGCATCTCGACGCCCGCCATCGGGTGCTGGTGCACCAGCGCCCACTCGGCGTCGTCGAGCTGCCCGGGCTTGTTCAGCACCTCCGCCGGCACGATCAGCTTGCCGACGTCGTGCAGCATCGCGCCGATGCGGAACCAGAAGAGGAAGCTCTCGTCGAGTCCGGCCTTGACGGCGAGCGCGCCCGAGAGGTCGGCCACGCGCTCGCAGTGCCCGGTGGTATGCACGTCCTTGGACTCGATGGCGTCGCTCCACTTGCGCACGGCGTCCAGGAAGTCGCCCTCGAGGCGCGCCATGCGGCGCCCCACGTCGGCCAGCTCGTGGCGCGCGCGGAGGACGTCGAAGCAGCGGTACGCCGCGTTCAGCGCCTGCAGGGTTTCCCGGTGCCGGCCCATGCGCTGGAACAGCTCCGCGAGCTCCTGGTTCGCGTCGCCCTCCAGCGTGAGGTCGCGCGCGGCGGCCCCCAGCTCGCGGGCATGCTGCAGGTGTCCTTCGGCGGTGACGAGGTCGCCCGTCTCGCGGGCGATGATGCCGTACACCTTCTGCGCCTCGCCATTGGCGCGCGTATCGCCGATGTGCCCCGCCAGCTCCATCGCGTGGTCGCAGCGACGCCGAGCCTGGCCGAAGTCGCGCCGCTCCGTCTCCAGGAGCGCCATGTTGACCTCGAGCTGGATCCGCATCGAGACGCCACCCAGCGCGTTGGCGATGGTGAGCGCCTCGGTGAACGCCGCTTCGGCCTCATCGTGGCGGCCAAGCTCGAGGTTCACGATGCCGAGGTTGTTCAGCGTGCCGACGATGTTGTCGAGCAGCGAATGACGCCGCCCGTGCGCCAGCGCCTCATGGTAGAAGCGCAGCGCCCCGCGCACGTCGCCCCGGATGCGAGCCAGCGAGCCGAGGTTCGTCGTGACGTCCACGTGGAGCCGCGGGTCGCCGGCATCCGTGCCGCGTGCCAGCGCATCGTGGAAGGTGCGCTCGGCTTCGTCGAGGTTGCCCAGGCGCCAGTGCACGGCGCCGAGCACGTTCAGCGCATGTCCGAGCGCGCTACGGTCGGCGGCGGTTTCCGCCGTGGCCACCGCCGCCTCGGCGCAGTCGGCCGCGGCGTGATAGTTCGCGTCCACCTCGTGGCTGCGCGCGATCCAGCGCAGCAGCGCCGACGCCATGGAGGCGGAGGAGGCGTCCAGGCTGTGCAGCGCCCGCTCGAACAGCGTTCGTGCCTCGGCGCGGCGCCCCATCCGGTCGAGCGCGCGCGCTTCATCGGCGAGCGCGCGCGCGGAGGCGTGCCCACCTGCCGGGTCCACCAGCAGCGGGTACAGCGCGCGAGCCTGGACCGAGTCGTCGGCGGACGAGGTCACCGGGTGCTCGAGGACGGAGGTGATGAAGCAGGCGCATGGGCCGGTCGTGTCGCACCGATGGCACGACGGCGCCGGCCCACGATTCGCCCCATCGTCGGGGCGGCACTGCGACTGGCTGGTTCCGCGCTAGTACAGCTCGCCCGAGAGGCTGCGCTCGGCCACGAGGTAGCCGCTGAAGTGCTTGATCCGGCGATAGACGAGCTTCAACTGTCGATCGAGTACGGTATCCAGCGAGGGGTCGGTCAGCGCCTCGTCCACGCAGTACTTCGATGCGCTGGTCGGGCAGTAGAGGATCCGCATTGCCACGGCTTCCTTCGCCTGCTTGCCCCGGACCGCGAGGGTCAGGTAGACCGTCCGCTTCGGGTTGAACCGGAGCGCCGGCTCGAAATCGATGCGGGGCAGGCCGCCGATGGTGCTGCGCACCTTGGCCGTGATCGTGATCTTCGTGGTGAGCGGCGAGCACGCCTGATCCCACGTGCCCATGCCGTAGCTGGACGTGGAGGGATCACAGATGGAGTTCGCAGGCAGCCAGAGCGAATGCTTGCCGAACTGCAGGTAGTTGTCGCGACGCGGATCGACCTGGATCACGTAGGTGGAGCTGTCGTCTTCGGTCGTGCCGCTCACCGGCTTCGCCTTCCCGTCGGGCAGGCCGCCCTTCGAGAGGCCGGCGCTCTCCGGCGCGGTGAGAGGCAGCGGCGACGTGGCATCCGTCGAGCAGGCGCTCGAGGCCACGACGACACCGGACATCGCGAGGAGGAGATAGCGAAGGCGCATCAGACGAAGCGTGAGGGGAGCGAGAAGGAGCCGTGCAGTGCCACGGCCCGAGCCAGGCGCAGGACGCCCGCTTCGGCCCCGTCCATTGGCAACGCCGGGGCCACTTGTGCTCGCTGTCACACTCCGGTCATGCTGTCCGCCACTTCGCCGGGCCGACGCATCGATCGGGAATTACGTCCGATGGCTTCGGTCGAATGTGCCAGAGCCACCCGATGTGATGAGTCTGGCATTGTGCCCGATATGTTGCGCTTTGCCAGAGCGCGTTGCGGCGCGTCGTCGGCGCGCGGGGCGTCGCGACCCCGAGGCGGCATGATGAGCGATTGCGGCCCAGCATGTGAGATCGCTCAGCATGGGCACGCGTTTCACTTCATGAAACGAACGTGGAAACATCCGGTAACACGGCCCGTATTCTGCCCTAGCCGTTGGGCGCCGTTGACGCGCCCTTCGCGACGAGACACCTTGCGTTGTTCGTGCGCGCCCGACCCGCTGGTCGAGGTGCACGTCGCCCTTTTCTGCCCAGCCAGTCCGATGTCCGAGCCGTCGAAGTCCCGCGAAGCCACCGCCCCCGAGCAGGGCGAGGAGCGCGTGCGCGTATTCGTCGACGTCGACGGAACGCGGTGGCAGGTGAAGGAGATGCCGTTCTCGAACTACGATCGGCGGCGCGGACTCTCGCTCATCTTCTGGAGCGACGGCGCGGTCCGGCGCGTGCGGGACTATCCCGCCAACTGGCACGAGCTCCCCGACGTGGAGCTCGCCCTCCTGAGCTGGAAGGTCTGAGCCGCTCGTTCGCGAAACGCGAGCCGCTCAGCGGCGGATCTTTTCTTCCTGTTCCGCGCCGATGGCGGGGATGGGGACGGCCGTCTTTCCCTCCGCCAGCAGGCGGGTGACGAAGCGCTGTCCTTCCGATACGCGTTCGATCTCGATGGCGATGGCGTCCATCGCCTGCTCCATGCGCTCCAGGCGCATGACCGTGTCGCGGTCGGGCAGGGGCCGCGGCTGGGAGCCACGCTTCCAGATGGACCGTGCCCACGCGAGCGCGACCGGGCAGAGCACGAAGATCGTGAAGACGATCAGGATGGGCTCGAAGTTCACGCGGTTCACCGGGCTGAAGGGACGTGTGGGCTCCGTGCTCGCGACGAGCGCCACCGGCGCCGAGGCGAGCTGCTGGCCCACCTGGTCGATGCTGGTCTCGAGCCGCGCGATGCGGGCATCCAGTACGCCAAGGCGCTGCTCGAGGCCGGCGCGATTGGCCCCGCTCGCGCTCTGGAGCTGGCGTGCGATCTCGCGGCGTCGGCCGGTGGCGGAGTTCAACTGGTCGGAGAGCTCACTCCGTTGTGCCTTGAGTGCGCGGACCTCCTGGGCCGTGGCCGGTGGGCCGCCCAGCGCCTGCGGAGTGACGACGGTGATGCCAGGCGCCGCCGGTGCGGCGGGTGCAGGAGCCTGGACGACGTTGGCCTGTGTCATGGATGGTCCTACGACGCGAGCTCCTCGCGAGTGTCAGGGTCCGCCGTCGACGGGTGCCGGCAGCGTCAGCATCAGGCCAAGCTGGCCGTTGGGCATCGCCGCCAGCGACGTGTGCAGGATGACGCGGTCGATCCGGTTGTCGGGGTGCGTGTGCGAGTAGCGCACCACCTTGAGGCCACCGAACGTCCCGATCGCCGCGCCGAGCACCACGTCGCTCGCCCAATGCTTGTTGTGGTACATGCGTGACAGCCCCACCAGGGTGGCGCCACCGTAAAGGACCGGCGCCACGTACCAGACGGCCTCCGGGTGCAGCCGCCGCATCTCGCTCGTCACCGCGGCCGCGGCGGCGAAGGCGGTGGTCGTGTGCCCGGATGGAAACGACTGCCGGTCGCTCGAGGTGAAGCCACCGCCGAAGTTGAAGTCGTGCGGATTGGTGTCGCGGCTGACGTATGGTCGCGCGCGGCCGAGCGTCGCCTTCAGCAACCCGGTCGCGAGCGACGAGACCAGCACCGCCTCGGTGCCGTGCCAGCCGATGTCGGCGAGGGTCGGATGATCACTCAAGCGGCCGATGGCGTACAGTCCGCCGCCGATGATGAACGCCCCTGGCGACGTGATCAGCTCCACGCCGGTGGCGGAGTTGCTGAAGAATCGGTTGGCCTGGGTGTTCGGGTTCTGCAGTTGATGGGCGATGTGGCGGTCCACCGGAAACATCCCGATGGTGAGCGCCGTGAACCCGCCGGCCAGCGCCGCATCACGCCACGTGAACAGTGTCTTGTGGACGTGCTGCGTGTCGAAGGGGGCGATGACCCGCCTGCTCGTCGAGTCCTGTGCGGCGAGGGGCGTAACGACGACGGCCGCCTGCGCGGCGGCCAGTGCGACGAAGGCAACGACGGTTCTGGAGAGGCGAGCCATGCCGAACGATACCGCCGGAGCGCGCTTCCTGCACCATAGGCATCTTTGCATCCCATGCTCTCGTTCGCTTCGCTCCTGCTGATCGCCATGGCGGCCGTCATGGTGGTCCTCGTCTCCATGTCGTCGCGTGCCCTGCTGCGCGGGGAGCGGGTGCGCGCGCCCTCGCGCGCGGCCTCCTTCGGCCTTCAGCTCGCCCTCAGCGTCCTGATCGCGCTCGCGGCGTTCTGGCTGTTCACCGAGGTGGCGGACAACGTGATCGACCGCGACAAGCTCGAACGATTCGACTCGCTCGTGCTGGTGCTGCTCGCGCCCTGGCGGACGAGCACCGGCCTCGAGATCGCACGCGTGGTGAGCCGGTTCGGCACGTCGCTGGTGATGTCCGCCCTCGCGCTCGCCGTGCTGCTGGCGCTGCACCGTCACGACTGGCGCGTCGTGGCCGTGGTCTGGACGCTGGTGCTGGGAGGGGGCAAGCTGGTGGAGGCGCTGCTCAAGCACACCATCCACCGGGCGCGTCCCATCGGTGCGCTGCAGCAGCTGAACAACCCGAGCTACAGCTATCCCAGCGGGCACGCGATGGGCGCGATGATCGGCTACGGCGTGCTCGCCTACCTCGTCCTCCTCAGCGTGCACCGGCCTGCGGCGCGCGCCGCGGTGACGGCCACGGCCGCGCTGGCCATCCTCGCCATCGGCCTGAGCCGACTGGTGCTGGCCGTGCACTACTTCACCGACGTCATCGGCGGCTATGCCGCGGGCGCGGTCTGGCTCGCGCTGTCGCTCGCCGCGGTGGAAGCGGCGCGGCTTCGCTTCGCCCGCGACGCGGGCGCCGACGCGCATCGCCGAGCGGCATGACGGAGCACATCGGGCGGCTCGTCGCCAACTACGGTTACCTGATCGTCGCCCTGTTCATCGCCGGTGAGGGGCTGGCGATCCCCTTCCCGACCGACACGACGCTGGTCACGGCGGCCGCCTTCGCCGCGCACGGGCGCCTCTCGCTCGCCGTCGTCTTCCTCGTCGCCACGGCATCGGCGTCGCTGGGAAGCACGGCGGCGTTCGTCGTCGGCCGGCGGGGGGGCGACTTCTTCGAGCGCCATTCGCATCGCGTGCACCCGCACGTGCTCATGCGCACGCGAAAGTTCTTCGACCGTCATGGCGGGGCGGCGGTGCTGTCGGGACGCTTCATCCCCTTCGCGCGGATGCTGATTTCGCCGATGGCGGGACTGTCGTCCATGAGCCTCACCCGCTTCACGCTGTTCAACACGGCGGGCGCGGCCATCTGGGCAGCGGTGTTCTGCGGCGTCGGCTGGTTCTTCGGGCAGCACCCGCCCGCCTTCGGGCACGGCCTCGTGCGCGCGGCGCTGGTGGTCGCCGTGGGGCTCGCCGTGCTGGCGACGGTGGCGGTGGCGGGCGGGTGGCTGGTGGAGGAGAGCGACGCCGCATGGCGCGCCGAAGGCACGGTGTGGCATCGCATCCTCAGCACGGCGCCGATGCGCTGGCTCATGGCGCGTTCGCCGCGCGCGCGGCGCTTCCTCTTCCGCCGCTTCAGCCCGAGCGACTACCTGGGCCTCAACCTCACGATCGGCCTTGGCCTCAGCTTCGTGGCGCTGGTGATCTTCGCTGCCATCACGCGTGCGCTGCTCGCGCGTGAGGCGGTGCCACAGTTCGACCTCGCGCTGGCGAGCGCGCTGCGCGAGGGAGCCACGCCCGCCGCGGACGCATTCTGGACGGTGGTGAGCCGGCTTGGCCGGTTCCCGATCATGGTGCTCCCCGGTCTCGCGGCGGGGCTGATGCTCGTGCGGCGGCACGGCTGGCTGCCCGTCGCCGGCTGGCTCGGCGCGCTGGCCGGCAGCGTCGTGCTCGACGAGATCGTGAAGCACTTCCTCACGCGCGAATATGTCGTTGCCGGCCTCGGCGCACCGAGCGGCCAGGCCCTGGAGGCGCTGGTCGGGTACGGGATGCTCGGCTACTTCGTGGCGATCGGGTCACCGAGCCGTCGCGCGACGACGGCGGCCGTGTGCGCGATCGCCGTGCTCGTGCTGGCGATCTGCTTCGGCCGGCTCTACCTCGGCACGAGATACTTCAGCGACATCGTCAGCGGCCTCGCCGCCGG
>DASURL010000187.1:0-3464 GCA_036280075.1 Gemmatimonadaceae bacterium
CGAAGAACGGTCCGCTCTCGCTCGGCGACGATGCGGTGATGGCGCCGCTCGGGATGACCCAGAGAGAGATCACGCCGCCCCGCCGCGCGTAGACGTCGCGCGCATTCTGGAGCGCCTGCTCCGCATCCACGGCGTGCAACGAGCCCGCGTGCTCGTGCGGCGCGCCCTGCGCGCTCTGCGTGAAGACCTCCCAGAGCGGCCACTGACTGTCGCCGGCGAGCCCTTCTGCCTGCGCGGCGACCGCCTGGTTGGTGACCGTGCTCGCCACGTGACTACGCCGCCTCGGTCGCCCGACGGGCGCGTTCCTTGGCCGCGTACGCGAGCGCTGCCTCACGCACCCATGCGCCCTCGTCGTGCGCCTTCCGTCGTGCGTCGAGCCGTTCGCGGTTGCACGGACCGTTGCCGCGGATCACCTGGTTGAATTCTTCCCAGTCGATCTCGCCGAACTCCCAGTTCTCCGTCTCGGCGTTGTACTTCAGGTTTGGATCGGGAAGCGTGAGATTCACCGCCATCGCCTGCGGCACGGTGAGGTTCACGAAGCGCTGGCGCAGCTCGTCGTTCGTCTTGCGCTTCACCTTCCACCGGATGAGCTCCGCCGTGTTGGGGGAGTCGGTGTCGCTCGGCCCGAACATCATGAGCGACGGCCACCACCAGCGGTTCACGGCATCCTGCACCATCGCCTTCTGCGCCGGCGTGCCGTTGGAGAGGGTGGCGACGATCTCGTAGCCCTGGCGCTTGTGGAAGTTCTCTTCCTTGCAGACGCGGATCATCGCCCGGGCGTAGGGGCCGTACGAGGCCTTGGCGAGGATGGTCTGGTTGACGATCGCCGCGCCATCCACGAACCACCCGATGACGCCCATGTCCGCCCACGAAAGCGTCGGGTAGTTGAAGATGCTGGAGTACTTCGCGGTGCCGTCGAGGAGCTGGCCGATGAGCTCGGCGCGATCCACGCCAAGGGTCTCCGTGCCGCAGTAGATGTACAGCCCGTGCCCGGCCTCGTCCTGCACCTTGGCGAGCAGGGAGATCTTGCGGCGCAGCGACGGGGCGCGGGTGATCCAGTTGCCTTCCGGGAGCATCCCCACGACCTCGGAGTGCGCGTGCTGGGACATCATGCGCACGAGCTGCCGGCGGTACTTCGCCGGCATCCAGTCCTTGGGCTCGATGCTCTCCCCCGCGGCGATGCGCGCCTCGAAGGCCGCGACCTGCGCCGGATCCTCAGGCGCCATGGTGGTAGCTCGGGTCTGGGTCATGCCGGAATTTACACCCCAGCGGGGAAAACGGACAATTCTTCCCGCCTAGTTGGCCCTTTGAAAGGCGGGGGAACGGAAAGGGCCGGATGAATGGCCGGAAACCGCCGGATCTGTCCCTTGGATGATCTGTGTTCCGCTCGTCGAGTCTGTGCCCTACAACCATAAAGTCATTGAATGGATTGGAACGGCGTCGGGGTCCTCCACGGCGCATGGAGCCCGAGGAGCAGAGGAGCGAATCCGGCAGTTCTTGTAGTGAAGATCCGGCTTTTTTCCGTTCCCAACGCTTTTGGTTAATCTTCCAGACATGCTCACTCGACCCGACACGCCTGGAACGTCCGTCGCCGGTGGCGACGTCGTAGTCACGATCGCCGATGGCATCGGCACCATCCGCTTCCACCATCCGAAGGGGAATTCCCTGCCCGGCGCGCTGCTGCGGCGGCTGGCGGAGGCGATCACCTGGGTCGGGATGGACCCCGGCGCGCGGGTGATCGTGCTGCGCAGCGACGGGACAGGGGCCTTCTGTGCCGGCGCGTCCTTCGACGAGCTGGTCGAGATAAACGATCCGGCGACGGGAGAGGAGTTCTTCAGCGGGTTCGCCCGCGTCATCCTCGCCATGATTCGCGCCCCCAAGTTCGTGCTCGTGCGCGTGCACGGACGTACTGCGGGCGGTGGCGTGGGGATCGCGGCGGCGGGAGACTACACCTTCGCCTGCACCGGCGCATCGGCGAAGCTGAGCGAGCTCGCCGTCGGCATCGGGCCGTTCGTCGTCGGACCGGTGATCGAGCGCCGGATCGGGTGTGGTCCCTACGCCGCGATGGCGGTGGACGTCAACTGGCGCGACGCCGACTGGTGCGAGCAGCATGGCCTGTATGCCAGGGTGCTCGACGACGTGGCGCAGATGGACGCCGCGATCAACGCACTGGCCGGCACGCTCGCCGCGTCCAACCCGGACGCGATGTCCGAGATGAAGCGGGTGTTCTGGGAAGGGACCGAGCACTGGGAAGCGCTGCTCGCCTCGCGCGCGCGCGTATCCGGCCGACTGGTGCTCTCCGACTTCACGCGCGACGCGATCGCGAAGTTCCGCGATCGCTGAGGCGCGGAGGACTCAGGTGCACACCGCGCGCATCGCGTCCTCGAAGCTGACCGCGAAGTCGCGCTCGCGCTGGTATCGCACCGCCTCGTATGACGCCGTCTCCAGGCGGCGCGAGGCCTCGAACAGCGTCCGCAGGTCGAAGGGCACCCCGTCCACGCTGGCGAGGTATTCCTCGACCGCGGTGAGGTAGCCCATCATCCCGCCGAGCTCCGTCGGGGCGTACGACTTCCGCGCCCGGCGCAGTGCCTCGCTCCCGGCGGCGTGGTCCGGCATGACGAGGTTCTCGGAGCCGCACACCACCTGCAGCCGCGCGTTCGCCGCGATGAGCGCCACGGCGTGCGGGTCGAGCGAACCGCCGGCGGCGTTCACGACGAGGGCATCCATCGGCATCCGCAGAAAGTCTTCCTTCCGCGACGGATCGAAGGTCTCGACGCCCAGCGCGGCGACTTCCTCGCGCCGCCTGGCGTTCGACTCGACGGCGAGCATCGTCGCGCCCGTCGCGCGCAGCCTGCCGATGACGTGCATGCCGATGTTGCCGCAGCCGATGAGTCCCACCGTCGCACGCGCCACGGGTATCTCCGTGCCGCGCAGCATCCCCACGAGCACGTGGAAGTTTCCCTCCCCCGTTGGCTTGGAGGTGTCGGCGACGACGCTCCCCTTGAATCGCGCGTTGAGGTACTCGAGCGACTGCGTGTGCCCATCGGACATGATGCCGTGGCCGAGGTCCTGCCCGGTGGTGAGGCAGAAGCCATAGCGCGCCTCCACGTCCTTGAAGCAGGCGATGGCGAAGTCGAGCATCTCGAAGTCGCGCGGCTGGCCGACGCGTGAGTCGGGAGTCGGGTGCAGCACGCACTTTCCGCCGACGATGCGCCCGCGATCGCGCAGCGCGAGGGGTCCGCCCACGTGGATGAGCCGCGACCAGTAGACCTTCTCCTCCATGCCGATGGCGAGGCCGATCGCCTCCTTGTCGCTGTCGAAGCCGGGGGTGGAGGTGCGCGCTTCCGGTGCGATGCGGAAGCCGCCGAGCGAGAGCTTGTTCGACCCCGGCTCGGCGTGCGTGGCGATGCTGAGTCGCCAGCCGGCCGCGGGATGCTCGTAGCGATATACCCATACCTTCGGGT
>DASURL010000188.1:0-2386 GCA_036280075.1 Gemmatimonadaceae bacterium
CTGATGAAGGCAATCATGGGCGCGCTGGACGCCCACAATGCGATGAGCTCCCAGGCGCTGGGGTCAGAGGCCGTGCGAGAAGGCTTGAAGAGCGTGCTGCTGGATCATGCGGGGCTGTACGAGACGTTGCGCGAGATGCGACCGCCCCACAGACCATAAAGCCTGCTCATTGGATTCGCAGAAGGCGCGACCATCGGCAGAGGCTGAGGTATCCGCCGGCAACACGGATTCCCGCTACCCAGGAGCAGCATGGTCCGTAGTCCCCCTCCCGCGATCCCCCCAGCGTCGTATCAGCCCTTCTTCTTCGCCTTCGACGGCCCCTCGCCCTTGCGCTGGTTCTCGTTCGGGACGACGCCGAGCGCCGTCGCGAGATCGATCTGGTGCTCCTGCTCCTGCTTCACGATGCCGCGCAGCACCTCGGCGAGCGCATACTCGCCAACTTCCTCCGCCTGGCGGATGCGCTCACGGTAGTGCCGCACGGTCTCGTCCTCCGCGTGCAGGTCGGCCCAGAGCATCCCCTCGTTGTCCTCCGACACCTCGATGCGGTCGGGCTCGTGCGTCGGATATGCGCCGAAGTAGTCCAGCTGGTTGGCGATGGCCAGCGCATGATCGAGCTCCTCGTGCGCGTGCACCTTCAGCTCCTCGGCGATGTTCATGAATTTCGCCGAGTCCAGCTTCTGGCTGAAGATGATGTACTGGATGATTGCCTTGTATTCCCGGGCCAGGTCTTCCTGCAATCCCTTGATCAACTGCTCGCGCGTGACGTGCGCCTGTGTGGTGTTGGCCATGGAGTTCTCTCGGTCGTGGTGACGGGCGAACGCGGAGCGAGCAATAACACGGCCACTGTGTGCCGAGCCCAGCAAGGGGCCACCTGATCTCACTGCAGGGAGCGCCAGGCCACAACACCGCACGTCGCGCGTGGTGGAGTCAGCGCCCCGGCATCACTGCGCCGAGTTGCCCGTGTGCGGATGCTTGCCGAGCTGGTGCCAGTCCGACTCCTTCACGTCCACGCCGTAATGCTTTGCCGCCTTCTTGATGTTCTGGAAGGCGACCTGGCGATCGGACGTGCTCAGCTCGCCGTGCTCGGTGTGGGCCTTCCAGGTCGTGTCGTCGCTCATGATGCGGGTCCTCCGCATGGCGGCGCTAGCGCAGGCGTGACGCCCCGCGCCAGCGGAAGTAGAGCGTTTCTCCGCCAGCCGCCTCGAGCGGCGTGTGCGAGATCAGCGTCGTCACCGACACGACGTTGTCGCAGAACGCGGCGTTGGCCCCGCCGAACCGATGGGCGAGCCGTGCGGCCATCTCGTCCGCCAGCGCCGCATCGGCGATGACGTCCTGGAAAGGGTGCAGCCGGAAGACCGCCTCGAACGCCTCCTCGCTGAGCCGCTCGCCGTGCCAGGCGAACGGGTCGTCGGAGCAATCGGGCATCCGGAAGCCGGACGTGACCACCTCGCCGATCGCCGACACTTCCACGAGCACGATCCCGGTGGAGTCGTACACGTTGAGCTGGAAGGCGCCGGCGCAGAGGGACGCACACAGCGCCGCGAGCCGCATGCGCGGCGCCCCCGCCGCGCGCTCGGCGAGCAGCTCGAGGGGTGCCGTCTGGACGACGGTCCAGCCCGGCGCGCCGGGAAAGAGGGCGACGCCCCACAGGTCGTTGTGCAGCGCATCCTCGTAGTGCATGGGCTCGACGATCATCCGCTCCCGTGCCGGCGGCGCCGCCACGTGGATCATGCCTTCCGCGCCGCACAGCGCGATCACCGCGCGCGCCACGGCCGGCACGTCGTCGTGCTCGATGTACGTCGTGTTCGTCCAGAGGCCCATCGCCCCGTCCTCGAGTGTTCGCCCGATGCCCGCCGCCGGTGACCGAAGGAAGGCCCCGTCGGCAGGCGCATGACGAGCCAGCGCCCGCCGAGGTATCCCGCCGGCGGTTGACACGGGGCGTCGCGGCCTATATTCTACTGTTCAACCGAAAAGTAGAATAAATGACTCCTCTCCCTCCCCACCCGGTCATGAGCCTCACTGCGTCCCCCGTCCTCGGCCACGCCGAGCTCACCCGCCTGCGAACGGAACGTCCCGAGGTCCGGCTCCTCGACGTCCGCACGCCGGGCGAGTTCGAGGCCGAGCACATCGCCGGCGCGTACAACGTGCCCCTCGACACCCTGGACGAGCACGGCGCCGAGATCCGCGCGCGCGTCGCCGATCCGGTGGTGCTCGTCTGCCGCTCGGGCCAGCGTGCCCGCAAGGCCGAGGAGGCGCTCCGCGCGGCGGGGATGACGAACCTCTACCTGCTGGATGGCGGCATGGCGTCATGGGTCGCCGCCGGCCTGCCGGTGCGGCGCGGCGTGCCGCGCATGTCGCTCGAGCGCCAGGTGCGCATCGCGGCGGG
>DASURL010000189.1:0-12219 GCA_036280075.1 Gemmatimonadaceae bacterium
AGCTGGCGCACGGCGCTGAGCAGCTCTGGCCGCGCATGCGGCGGTCCGGTATCGATCAGCACGTCGCGCACGACGTAGGCGCTCACGTCGTAGCCGGCCAGCCGACCCTGCCATGAACGCATGTGCAGACGAAGCACCTTCGGCTCCACGACTTCGGTGCGCAGGCTCACGCCAGCCCGCCAGGATTTGCCCCGGCGCCGCGACAGCGATAGTATGAATGAACGCGGCGCCCGGCTCTCGGCCGGGCGCTCCCTTTTTTTCGTACCCCGTAGTCCAGTGCTCTCATGATCGAAGCGCTCAAGTCGAAGCTCGCCGCAGAAGTCGAGAAGCTCCAGTACGAGCTCAACGTCACGCTCCCCGCCGAAATCCGGAAGGCGGTGGAGATGGGCGACCTTCGTGAGAACAGCGAATACAAGGCCGCGCTCGAGCGCCAGCAGTTCGTGCAGGCGCGCCTCGGCCAGCTCCGTGAGCGGCTGAGCAAGCTGTCGTCCATCGACGTCACCCAGATCCCGCGTGAGCGCGTCGGTCTTGGCTCCATCGTGACCGTGAAGGACGAGAAGTCCGGCCTCGAGGAGACGTACCACCTCGTCTTCGGGGACGCCGTGGAGTTCGAGGAGGGCCACGTCACCATGTCCTCGCCCATCGGCCGCGCACTGCTCGGCAAGTCGGTGGGTGAAGTGGCCTTCCTCAAGCTCCCTACCATGACGCGCCAGCTGAAGGTGAGCGAGCTGCGCACCATCCACGACCTGCAGCCGGACGAGGTCTGAGCTCCGGATACTACAACCTCGAGTAGTTCGTACTGCGTACTGACGTACCGAGACCCAGCGGGAAGCTCCAGCAATGTGCCGACGCCAGGTCTCGGCGCACCGGCCAGCCGTACCGGGATCGGTACGGGACATTGTAGGGGCCAGGATGTCGGTCTCGGTACGAGGTACTCGAGTACGCAGTACTCGCCGTTGCTCTTCTCTTCCTCACTCGATCCCGAACAGCCGCTCCACGTCGGCATCGTACCGCTCGACTTCCCGGGCTCGGCGATCCGAATCCCAGCCGAGCCACTGGGCGACGAACGGTGCCACGCGCCGCGCCGCCGCGCGTCCGTGGTCCTGTGTCTCGAATGCCATCGGAATGCGACGCACGAGCAGGTCGGCCAGCGTGAACCCGAGCTCCCGATCCACCGCCCATCGCAGCTCGGCCATCACGTATGGCCGCGTCGGCTCGATGCGCTCGCGCAATGCCGGCTCCCGCTCGGCGATCGCCCACACCTCCCGCCACTGGTCGCCGTGGGCGTGCACCAGTCGCGCCGCCACGGCGGCGTCGCCGATGAGTGTCGTCGCCGCACCGATCACCTTCAACGGATCGGCGAGCCCGCCGCCGGCCAGTGGCAGGTCGGCCGTCGGTGACCGTGTCACCCGCACGCCGAGCGATCGCTGCACGGCGTCCACACCGTCACGAGCCATCACGCGGTAGGTGGTGAGCTTCCCGCCGGTGATGCGCACCAGCCCCGGCACGCGTTCCGTGACCGCATGTTCACGCGACACCGCACCCGGATCGCCCGCGCTCGCGTCGCTTGCCACGAGCGGGCGCAGCCCCGCCCACGCCGTGATCACGTCGTCCTGCGTCAACTGCGCCGACGGGAAGAAATGGTTCGCCGCCGCGATCAGGTACGCCACGTCGCCCGAGGACGCCCGCACCTCGTCAGGGCTCACCGGCTCGAAGCTGTCCGTCGTGCCGATGACGGCGAAGTCTCCCGCCGGCAGCACGAAGAACACGCGGCCGTCCTGCGGCGTGAGCAGGGTGAGCGCCGCTTCGTTGCCCACCCGGGCGCGCGGCACCAGCAGGTGCACCCCCTTGCTGCCGTGCACCGCTGACGTCGTCGTGGCGCCCGCCAGGCGCTCGGTCTCGTCGCTCCACGGACCGGTGGCATTCACCACCACCCGTGCCCGCACCCGCACTTCGCCGCCATCGAGCTCGTCCACGACCTGCGCACCGGCCGCGCGTGAGCCCTCGCGCAGCAGCGCCGTCACCCGCGCATGGTTCACCACGGTCGCGCCCGAGGCGATGGCCGAGCGAACCGTGGCGAGGGTGAGCCGCGCGTCGTCGGTGAGCGCATCCCAGTAGCGGGCGCCGCCGCGCAGGTCGCGGGACAGCAGGCGCGGCTCGCGGCGCAGCACGCCCGCCGCACTCAATCGCTCGTGCCGCGCCACGTTGCGGAAGGTGGCCAGCAGGTCGTACAGCGTGAGCCCCGCCGCCAGCTTCCACCGCGCGATGCGCGCGCCCGCGTACACCGGCCAGGTGAACGCGAGTGGTCGCACGAGGTGCGGCGCCAGGCGGCGCAGCACGCGCCGTTCGTTGCTCGCCTCGAACACCAGGCGGAGGTCGCCGTGCTCCAGGTAGCGGACGCCGCCGTGCACCAGCCGCGACGAGCGGCTCGACGTGCCGCTCGCGAAGTCCTCCTTCTCCACGAGCGCTGTGCGGAGCCCGCGCATCGCGGCGTCGCGCGCCACGCCGGCTCCCGTGATGCCGCCCCCCACGACGAGGACGTCGAAGGGCTCACGCGTGAGCGCGTCGAGGGCGGCCCGTCGCGCGGCGACGGGTGGCGTGGTGGGCGCGGGCACTCCCGACAAGCTAATCCCGGCGTAGCTTCCAGCCATGCCCTCACTCGGAACTCCGGGCCGGCGCGTCGCCATCGTCGCCGGCCTGCGCACGCCCTTCGCGCGCGCCGGCACCACGCTGAAGTCGCTCTCCGCCATCGACCTCGGCAAGCGCGTCGTCGCCGAGTTGATCCAGCGCAGCGGCGTCGATGGCAAGTCGGTGGACGCGGTCGTGTACGGCACCGTCGTCCCGTCGGTCATCGCGCCCAACATCGCGCGCGAGGTGTCGCTCCTGCCGCTGCTCCCCAAGGGCGTGCAGGCATTCACCGTCGGCCGCGCCTGTGCCTCCGCCAACCAGGCCATCACCGACGCCGCTGACCAGATCGTCCTCGGCCACGCCGACGTCGTCATCGCCGGTGGCGCGGAGTCGCTGTCGAACGTGCCGATCCTGCACTCGCGCGGCATGAGCGAGGCGCTCGTCGCCGCGAGCCGCGCCAAGTCGTTCGGTGGTCGCGTGAAGGCGCTCGCCCGCGTGCGCCCGCGTGACCTCGTGCCCATCACCCCCGCCATCGCCGAACCCTCCACCGGCGAGACGATGGGCGAGTCGGCGGAGAAGATGGCGAAGATCAACGGCATCCCCCGCGCCGACCAGGATCACTTCGCGCTGCGCTCGCACCGCCTCGCCGCCGCCGGCACCGACGACGGCCGGCTCACTGCGGAGATCGTCCCGGTCTACGTGCCGCCGGCCTTCGAGCCGATGACGAGCGACAATGGCATCCGCGCCGACTCCACCATGGAGAAGCTCAAGTCGCTCAAGCCGGTGTTCGACCGCAAGTACGGAACCGTGACGGCCGGAAATTCCTCACCCCTCACGGACGGTGCGAGCGCCGTCCTGCTCATGAGCGAGGAGCGCGCGCGCGCGCTCGGCTACGAGCCGCTGGCGTACATCCGCAGCTACGCCTACGCGGCACTCGATCCCGGCGAGCAGCTCCTCATGGGTCCCGTGCTCGCCGCGCCCGTCGCCCTCCAGCGCGCCGGCCTCTCCCTCGGTGACATGGATCTCGTCGAGATGCACGAGGCCTTCGCCGCCCAGGTCCTCTGCAACCTGCACGGCTTCGAGAGCCGCGCGTGGGCCGAACGCGCCGGCTTCAGCGAGCCGGTGGGTGAAGTGGATCGCTCGAAGCTCAACGTCATGGGCGGGTCCATCGCCATCGGCCATCCCTTCGGCGCCACCGGAGGCCGCATCCTCACCACGCTCTGCAACGAGCTCCAGCGTCGCGGCGGGCAGTTCGGTCTCATGACCGTCTGCGCCGCTGGCGGCATGGGCCACGCCATGGTCATCGAGCGCGCATGATGTCCTCCCTGAAGCTCGAGCACGTGGACGGCATCGCCGTCGTCACCATCGACCTCGCCGGCGAGCCGGTGAACAAGGTCACCGCCGGCCTGCGCGCCGAGTTCGCCGAGATGTTCGGCCTCCTCGAGGGCGATGCGTCCATCCGGGGCGTCGTGCTCACGAGCGGCAAGCCCGACACCTGGCTCGCCGGCGCCGACATCGACGAGTTCCTCACCCTCCACACCGCGGACGAAGCGGAAGCGCTCAGCCGCAGTGGCCAGGAGCTGCTCTCGCGCCTGGAGGCGATGACGCTTCCCGTCGTCGCCGCCATCCACGGCGCCTGCCTCGGCGGGGGCCTCGAGACGGCGCTCGCCTGCCGATATCGCATCGTCACCGACCATCCGAAGACCGTCCTCGCCGTCCCCGAGACGCAGCTCGGCATAATTCCGGGCGCCGGCGGCACGCAGCGCCTGCCACGGTTGATCGGGCTGCAGCGCGCGCTGGACATGATCCTCACCGGCCGCACCGTGCGCGCGAAGAAGGCGTACCAGATGGGACTCGCCGACGAGCTCGTGCATCCCGCCATCCTGCTCGAGGTGGCGGTGGATCGCGCCCGCAAGCTCGCCGACAGGACACTCGGCGCGCGGCGCAGGCCGAAGGATCGCGGCGCCGCCGGCACCCTGCTCGAGAACAACCCGCTCGGCCGCGCGGTGGTGTTCCGCAAGGCGCGCGAGGGCGTGATGGCGAAGACGCACGGTCAGTATCCCGCGCCGCTCGCGGCGATCGAGGCCGTGCGCGCCGGCTACGAGAAGGGGCGCGACGCCGGCTTCCGCGAGGAGGCGCGCCTGTTCGGCGAGATGGCGATGACCCCCGAGTCGCGCGAGCTCATCTTCCTCTTCTTCGCCACCACCGCGCTGAAGAAGGATCCCGGCGTGGAGCCGCCGGCGCCGGAACCGCTGCCCGTGCAGACGCTCGGCGTGCTCGGCGCCGGCTTCATGGGCGCCGGCATCGCGTCGGTCGCCGTGCAGCAGGGCACGCCCGTGCGCCTCAAGGACACCGATACGGCCCGCGTGTCGAAGGGGATCGCCGCGGTGAGCGCCGTGCTGAAGGAGCAGCTGAAGAAGAAGCGGATCACCAGGCTCCAGTACGAGGACCAGCTCCTCCTCGCCGGCGGCACCACCGGCTACGCCGGCTTCCAGCGCGCGACGCTGGTGATCGAGGCGGTGTTCGAGGATCTCCCCCTCAAGCAGCGCGTGCTGCGTGAAGTGGAGCCCCTGCTCGCGCCGAACGCGATCTACGCGTCCAACACGAGCACGATTCCCATCGCCCGCATCGCCGAGGCAGCCGCGCGGCCGGAGCGCGTGCTCGGGATGCACTTCTTCTCCCCCGTGCACAGGATGCCCCTCCTCGAGGTGATCGCCGCGCCGGCCACCGACAAGGAGTCCGTCGTCACCGCCGTGGCGTACGGCAAGCAGCTCGGCAAGACGGTCATCGTCGTCAACGACTCCCCCGGCTTCTATACGACGCGTACCCTGGCCGTCTACCTGAATGAGGCCGGCAGGCTGCTCGACGAGGGCGCCTCGATCGAGGCGATCGACAAGGCACTCGTGGAGTTCGGCTTCCCCGTGGGGCCCATCACGCTCATCGACGAAGTCGGCATCGACGTCGGCGGGAAGGTGGGACAGGTGATGTTCGATGCCTTCGGCGCCCGCGTCACGCCGGCGGAGTCGCTGCGGCGCGTGGTGGAGTCGGGACGCACGGGGCGGAAGGGCAAGTCCGGGTTCTACAAGTACGACGTGAACGGCGGAAAGGGGGACGTCGACCCCTCGGTGTACGAGCTCGTGCCGCATGGCGCGACGCGGCGCGAGGTGGACGCCTCGGAGATCCAGCAGCGCTGCGTGCTGGCCATGGTGAACGAGGCGGCGCGGTGCCTGGAGGAGGGGGTCCTCCGGTCTCCCCGCGACGGTGACGTGGGCGCCGTGTTCGGCATCGGCTTCCCTCCCTTCCGTGGCGGCCCCTTCCGGTACGTGGACAGCGTCGGGGCGGGGACCATCGTCGAGCAGCTCGAGGCGCTGGACATCCGTTTCCCGGGCCGATTCGCCCCGGCCGGGGTACTGGTGGAGCAGGCCCGCACCCACCGGCGGTTCTACCCTGCCACCGGGCAGCCGTTACCGTAGATTTCCGCCGGGACACCGGTGGGCGGCGGCACCGGGTCGAACGTGCGTGGCAGCGGGCACTGTGACGGTGTGAATCGATGCAAGGTCCAGACGGTATGGAGAGCTCGGACGCAGAACTCGTCACGCGAGTGCTGCATGGCGAGGTGAACGCGTACGGGGCGCTCGTCTCGCGGTACCGGGACCGGTACGCACGTTACGCGGTCCACATGCTCGGCAACCGGGAGGACGCGGAGGAGGCGCTGCAGGACGCCTTCACTCGCGCCTATCGGTCGCTGGCACGGTGCGAGGAGCCCGAGCGGTTCGGCGCCTGGCTCTTCCGGATTCTGGTCAATCGGTGCAGGACGAGCGGGGCACGCCGTGTGCGACGTGGACGGACGTTCGTCCACGACGAAGCGGCGCTGATGCGCGCGTCACAGGAGCATCCCGCCGAGCAGACGATGTGGCGGGAGGAGATCGAGCGGGCGCTTGGCGAGCTCAACGCGGACCAGCGGGAGGCGTTCCTGCTCAAGTACGTGGAGGAGCTGGGGTACGACGAGATGTCGGAGATCACCGGCGTTGGTGTCTCGGCATTGAAGATGAGAGTGATGCGCGCCTGCGATCGGCTGCGCACCCTGTTGCGGGAGGTTCATAGTGCCTGAGTGGGGTGAGAGGCATACGACGCTCGAGATGATCGTGCAGGAGCTGCAGCGTCCCGTCCGCCTGGACGAGACGTTCGAGCGGCGCGTCATGGTGCGCGTCCGCCGGCTCCATGCCGAGCGCCGGTCGCGCGGCTGGATCGCCATCGCGTCCCGCATCACGCACCGCCCGGGGTGGGCGGCGGCCCTCGCTGCCAGCGTGGTCGCCGTCGTCACGCTCGGCCTCCTGCGCGGCCGTCCCGCCGAAGGCGAGCGCCGCGGCCCGGCGCCCCTGGAACCCGTGCAGTTCGTGCTCGTCGCGCCCGATGCGCACAGTGTCGCCGTCGTCGGCGACTTCAACGATTGGGGGCTGAACGACGGCGCCCTCATCGCCACCAACCACGAAGGCGTGTGGAGCGTCACCGCGCCCGTGCCGGCCGGCGTGCACCGCTACGCCTTCCTCGTGAACGGCAAGCAGTGGGTCGCCGATCCCAGCGCGCCGCGCGCGTCGGACGACGACTTCGGCATGCCAAGCAGCGCGCTCGTCGTCGAGGACAGCACCAGATGAATCGCTCGGCTCGCGCAGTCTCCGCCCTCGCACTCGCCGCCGCCGCATGGGCGCCGGCGCGCGCCCAGGATCCTCGCATCGGCAATCGGCTCGACGCCCCCAGCCGCGCCGCCCTCGTGGCCCTGCTCGACTCGGCGCGGGCGCAGGGGATTCCCGTCGAGCCGTTGATGCAGAAGGTCAACCAGGGCGTGGCGATTGGCGCCGACGGCCCGCGCATCGTCGCGGCCGTGCGCACGCTCACCCGCGAGATGGCCACCGCGCATCGCGCCCTCGGCACCGTGGCCACGGCGGACGAGATCCAGGCCGCCGCCTCCGCCGTCCACGCCGGCGTGCCCGCCGTGGAGCTGGGCAAGATCAAGAAGCAGAGCGGGCTGCGTCGCTCGCTCACCCTCCCGTTCACCGTGCTCGCCGACATCGTGTCGCGCGGGGTGCCGGTGGAAGCGGGCGTGAACGCCATCCGCTCGCTCGTCGGTGCCGGTGCCAAGGACACCGACATCAACAACTTCCAGCGCACCGTGAGCGGCGACATCGAGAAGGGCGCGCCCCCCGCCGCTGCCGCCGAGACCCGCGCCAAGGCCGTGCCGGCGGGCAAGCCCGACGACTCCGCACCGCAGCAACTCTAGCCATCACGAAGTGACAGCTCACGCACGACACGCGCGGCCGGTCGCGCTCCTCCTCGCCGCCGCGCTCTCGGCGTGCGCCACCACGCGGCCCGCCACACCCGGACAGCCCGGACGCGCCGCTGAAGCGGCATCCACCCTGCCGCGCACCCGCGCCGAACGCACCGGCTACCTGGAGACGTCGCACTACGCCGACGTCGTCGCCTTCCTCGACTCGCTGAAGGCCCTGCGCGCCCCGCTCGCCTTCGGCTCCATCGGCCGGACCGTCGAAGGCCGCGACATCCCGTACGTCGTCGCCTCGCGTCCGCTCGTCCATACTCCGGCCGAGGCGAAGGCGACGGGGAAGCCCATCGTCTACGTGCAGGGCAACATCCACGCGGGTGAGGTGGAGGGGAAGGAGGCGCTCCTCGCGCTCCTGCGTGATCTCACCTTCGCGCCGGGCCCCGACGCGCTCGACTCCATCGTGCTCGTCGCCGTGCCGATCTACAACGCGGACGGCAACGAGAAGTTCGGCCCGCAGGAGCGGCAGCGCACCGAGCAGAACGGCCCCGATCTCGTCGGGACGCGGGCGAATGCGCAGGGGCTGGACCTCAACCGCGACTACGTGAAGGCCGAGGCCCCGGAGACGCGCGCCTCGCTCGCCATGTTCGACGCCTGGGACCCCGACGTGTTCGTGGACCTGCACACGACGGACGGGAGCTTCCACGGCTACGCGCTCACCTACTCACCGTCGCTCAGCCCGGCGGCGCCCCTTGGCGAGTACACGCGCTCGCTGCTCGCCGAGCTGCGCAAGCGCGTGCGCGAGCGCGACGGCTACGAGACCTTCGACTACGGCAACTTCAACGATGGGAACGGCCGCGAGGTGAGCACCGACACGGTGCACGGCGGCTGGTACACGTACGACCATCGCCCGCGCTACGGCACCAACTACTACGGGCTGCGCAACCGCGTGGCCGTGCTGAGCGAGGCCTTCTCCCACGACCCGTTCGAGCGGCGCGTGAAGAGCACGTACGCGTTCACGCACGAGCTCCTGTCGCTCGTCGCCGAGCACGCGGCGGAGCTGAAGGAGCGCACGGCGAGCACGCCGAGCTGGACCGTGCACCGCGGCCTCGTGGCCACCGGCGTGCCGATCCGCGCCGCGTTCCCCGACAGCGCGCCGTCGCAGCCCGTCCGGTACGAGATCCTCGAGCGCACCGGCGATTCGTCGCGCACGCAGCCGGGCGTGCCACGGGGCATCCGCCGCACCGGACGCTTCGTCACGCGCGAGATGCCGGTGTTCGATCGCTTCGTGTCCACGCTCGACCGTCCCGTGGTCGGCCAGTACGTGATCAGCGGCCGCGACACCGCCACGCTGCGCCGCCTCGCCGAGCACGGCGTGGAGGCGCACCGTATCACCGAGCTGCCGAGATCGCTCGATGAGTTCGTCATCGATTCGGTGGTGCGCGCCACGCGCCCGTTCCAGGGCCATCGCGAGACGCGCGTGTTCGGCCAGTGGCGACGCGCGACCACGTCCATCGCCGATCCGTATTCCGTGGACGCCGTGGCGAAGGCGTCACTCGTCATGTACCTGCTCGATCCCGAGTCGGACGACAGCTTCGGCACCTGGGATCTCTACGCGTCGCCCCTCGCACCGGGCCTGCATCCGGTGCGTCGTGTGATGCTGCGCACCCTTCGCTGAGCGATGTCGCGCGCGGCCTGACGCATCTCCGTGCCGGAATTACATTCCCTGTCTTCCGGCCGCCCTGCTGTCGTCGCACCGAGGATCCATGCTCCGCAATACGCTCCTGTACCTGTCCAATCAGCCGAAGGTCTTCAAGTTCGTTCGTGGCAACCGGCTGGCCCAGCAGTTCGCGCGGCGCTTCGTGGCCGGCGAGACGGTCGCCGAGGCGCTGGCGGTGGTGCGCGAGCTGAACGCGAAGGGGATCACCGCCTCCCTCGACCTGCTCGGCGAGAGCGTCCACAACGACGCCGAGGCGCGCGCGGCGCGCGACGAGTACCTGCGCATCCTCGACCGCATCCGCGAGTCGAAGGTGGACGCCAACGTCAGCGTGAAGCTCACCGCGATGGGGCTCGACATCGACCACGAGCTGTGCGTCGGCATCATGCAGGACATCCTCACCCGTGCCCAGGCGTACGACACCTTCGTGCGCATCGACATGGAGTCGAGCGAGTACACCGACATCACGCTCAGGCTCTTCGAGGACCGGCTCTATCCCACCTGGAAGGCGAACGTCGGCGTCGTGCTGCAGAGCTACCTCTATCGCACGTACGCCGACGTGGAGCACATGAACTCGCTGCACGCGCGCGTGCGCATCTGCAAGGGCGCGTACAAGGAGCCGGTGAAGGTCGCGTACCCGGACAAGAAGGACGTGGACGCGAACTACATCAAGTGCATGCGGGAGCTGATGCTGAACGGGAACTACCCCGGCGTCGCCACGCACGACCCGGCGATGATCAACGAGGCGAAGCGGTGGGCGAAGGAGAAGGGCATCACCCCCGACCGGTTCGAGTTCCAGATGCTGTACGGCGTGCGCCGCGACCTGCAGGAATCGCTCGTCAGGGAAGGGTGGCGCGTCCGCTGCTACGTGCCCTTCGGCACGCAGTGGTACCCGTACCTGATGCGGCGGCTCGCCGAACGGCCGGCGAACGTCGCCTTCATCACCGGCAACGTCATCCGCGAGGCGCTCCATCGTCGGAAGTAGCGCGACGCGCCACATGCCCGGGCAGCATCTTCCCGCCGATCACTCTCGCGGCGACGCCAACACCATCGGTGGCTATGCCGCCGTCCACGGCCGCCCCGCTGCCTTCGAGGGGAGCGACGGCCTCTCCTACAGCGTGGAGATCGTCACCGCCCCCACCGGTGACACCGAACGTCCCTGGGGCGCGTATCTCCTCTTCGTGCAGTGGAGTCGCATCGGCGGCACGTCGCCCACCGGCCATCTCGAATCCGACTTCCTCGCCGAGTCCGACAGCGAGGCGGAGGCGCACGCCGTGGTCGGGGCGCTCTCCCTCTCGCAGGTGCGCGGCCTCCTGCATGACCTGATCGCCGCACGCCACGGCGGCACGCCGACCCGTCGCTGGTGGGACGCCATGCGCGACGAATGAACGGCGTCGTCCTCGGCGGGACCGGCGGCGTCTGGCGCGTCCAGCGCGACGACGGCGTCGTCATCGACACCTCGCTGCGCGGGCGCGTGAAGAAGTCCAACGCCGGCCGACGCGCCGACGGCTCGCTCCGGCGCGACACCGTCGCCGCCGCCGCGGACACCCTGAAGCTCGCCATCGGCGACCGCGTGGTGCTCGAGCAGGACGAGAGCAGCTCGGCGTGGACCATCGCCGGCATCCTGCCGCGCCGGTCGAAGCTCGCGCGCCGCGCGCCGGGCGGCGGCTTCGGCGAGCGCGTGGTGGCGGCGAACGTGGACCAGGTGGTCGTCGTGTTCGCCGCCGCCAATCCCGAGCCGCACCCGCGGATGCTGGACCGGTTCCTCGTCATCGCCGAGGCGAACGAGCTCGCGGCGCGCATCGTCATCAACAAGGTGGAGCTGGTGGGAGGCGCCGCGGCCGCCCGCGCACGCTGGGGCGAGTACGAGCGCGCCGGCTACCCGGTGCACTACACGAGCGCGAAGCACGGGGAAGGGCTCGACGCCCTCCACGACGCGCTGGCGGGGAAGGTGAGCGTGCTCACCGGGCCGTCGGGCGTCGGCAAGTCGTCGCTCATGAACGCCATGTTCCCCGGCCTCGACCTGCGCGTGGGCGAGATCAGCGAATCGGTGAACAAGGGGCGCCACACCACGGTGGGCGGCTACCTCCATCCGTTGCCCGGCCCCGAAGGCGGCTACGTGGCCGACACCCCCGGGCTGCGCGAGGTCGGCATGTGGGGGCTGCCGCCGGAGTCCCTCGACCGCTGCTTCCCCGAGCTGCGTCCCTTCCTCGACGCCTGCCGCTTCGGCGACTGCACGCATCGCGTGGAGCCCGAGTGTGGGGTGCGCGAGGCGCTCGCGCGCGGAGAGGTCAGCGCGGAGCGGTACGATTCGTATCTGCGGTTGAGGGAAGAGCTGGAGGGGGGGTGAACGACAACTGACGTACTTCGTACTTCGTACGTCGTACCCGGACCCAGGGGGACGCCTGTTCCAATGCAGCTCCACTTGATGCTGCGGTACGATGCGCCGCCACGAAGTCAGCGGCGCATTGGAGAGGCCCGGATGTCGGTCCTCGTACGTAGTACGAGGTACGCAGTACTTCAGTTGTAGTTGCCCAGCCCTACCATGCCCCCCGCTCCCCCGCCACCTCGATCACCTTCGCGATCCGCTCCGCCGCGT
>DASURL010000190.1:0-4526 GCA_036280075.1 Gemmatimonadaceae bacterium
GCGCGCAGGTCGTTGTTCAGCGTCACCAGCGTGCCGCGCAGCTCCGACTTCGCGTCGTCGCTCGCCACCACGCGCGGGATCCCGAACTGGCGGCGCTGCGCCTGGATCGCCGCGCTCTCCTCGGGCGGATGGAGCTTGCGGTCGATCAGCGTCAGGTAGTCCATCTGCAGCTCGCGACGGAAGGCGTCGATCGGCTGGCCGGCGTAGATCTCCGACCACACGCCGCGGCGCAGGTCGTCGAGCATCCCGGACAGCGTGTAGACGTTCGCCTTGTTCGATGCGATCGCCTCACCCTCGAGCAGGCGGTTCAGCCGCCCGTCGTCGAGCATCGTGTTCATCACGCGCATCTGCGCGTTCACGATGCGGTCGATCATCCCGCCCGCCTCGATGCGCGCGGCGATCTCGGGCTTGATGAGGTAGTCGGGCGCGTGGAAGACGCTCGTGTTGATGAACCGCACCGCCTCCTGCTGCCGCGACTTGGGCAGCGCGACGTACACGGGGCCGGGCTGGCTCCCCGACTTGTACTGCACCGTGCCGCCGCCGATCATCGTCGCCACGTGATTGGCCTCCGTCGCCCACTGGCCGACGGTGCGGTTGTAGATCTCCTCGAGATCGGAGTTGTCCTCACCCGCCCGGATCGCCGCACCGGGGATGTAGTTCATCACCCGCGCGATGTTCCTGAACCCGAGACCGGTCGACTTCACCGGATCGGCGTCGCCCACGGCCTCGTTCAGCGTGCCGTACGCGCCGAACTCGTTGTTGGCCGAGAAGCGGTACCACGGGATGGTGTCCTGCATCCGCGCCCAGCGGTCGAGCGTCGGCATCTCTTCCGCCGGCGTCTTCGCGCCGGGGATCGGCCGGTAGCCCCACATGATGGCGTACTTGTCGTACGGCCCCACGCGCGGGATGATGTCCTCGAGCGGGATGTTGTCTTCCGGCTGCGCCACGTAGTTGAAGCGCGAGTAGTCCATGATGCTCGGGCTGTGCCCCATCTTGTGGACCCACGACGCGCTGCGCACGCTGTCGGCCGGATAGGTGGAGCTGCCGATCTGGTCGTGCTGCAGCCCGATGGTGTGGCCGATCTCGTGCGCCACGACGAACTCCAGCAGGCGGCCCATCAGCGAATCGGGCATCGGCCAGGTGCGGGCGCGCGGATCGAGCTGCGCCGCCTGGGTGAAGTACCAGTCGCGCTGCAGGTTCAGCACGTTCTGGAACATGCGCACCGAGCCGTTGAGGATCTCACCCGTGCGCGGGTCGCTCACGTGCGGACCGACGGCGTTCTCCGTCGTGCTGGGCAGCCAGCGGATGGAGGTGTGGCGGATGTCCTCGAGTGACCAGTCCGGATCGTTCGTCGGCGCATCCTTGGCGATGATCGCGTTCCGGAAGCCGGCCGCCTCGAACGCCGGCTGCCAGTCGGTGATCGCCTTGCGCACCCACGGCTTCCACTGATCCGGGGTGTTGGGATCCACGTAGTAGACGATCGGCTGCTTCGGGTTGCAGAGGCCGCTCGCGTCGGGCGCATCCGCGCACTCCAGGCGATAGCGCGTGATGTACCGCCGCTGCGCCGCCCGCTGCTCGGCGCCGAAGTCCACCTGGCGGATGGAGAAGAAGCCCACGCGCTCGTCGAAACGGCGCGGCATCATCGGGTTCTCGGGGAGCCGCACGATGCTCCAGTGCGCGAGCACGCTCGTCGGCGGACGCGGGGTGCCCGGCGCGGTGGCGCCACCGCCACCCGGACCGCTCGGCGCGAGGGTGCCCGTCTGCGTCGCTTCCACTTCCACGTTGTCGGGGAACGCGACCGCGCGCTCGATGTACGACCGCGACGGATCGATCTGGCCGCGGATGGCGGCGATGTCCGGGATGCTCGTCGTGAAGAGGCGCGTCACGTCGATCACCGGCGCGCTGTCGCGGCCGAAGGCCTCGACGTTGAACACGGCGACGATGGGCGGATAGTTGGACGCCTGCACCGCACGGTACACCGACAGGTTGGTGTCCGCCGTGATGGCGAACGACGGCGAGCGCAGGATCACCTTGTTCCCCTGCCGATCCCAGCGCAGCGTCTGCTCGGCGAACTGGTCGCCGCCGTACTCGCCGAACTGCCCGCCTGGGAGGGTCGGGTCGGCCGCCGCCGCGCGGTTGTATCGGCCGACGAGGAGCATGTCCTTGTCGAGCTCCTTCGACGGGATCTCGAAGTACAGCTTGTCCCCGACCTGGTGGGTGAGGAACATGCCGCGACGCGTCTTCGCCTCGGCGGTGATGACGCGGTTGTACGGCCGCGGGGCTGCGGGGCCGCCGGCGCCACCGCGGCCGGCGGCGGTGTCCTGGCCACCTGGCGTCACCGCGAAGGGGGGGCGCTGCCCCGGCGCCTGCTGCCGGTCGGGCGTTGGCGCCGGTGACGGGGCGGGCGTCTTGCCCGCGCAACCCGCCAGGGCGACCGCTGCCGCGATGGGGAGGAAACGGTTCTTCATCATGTTGGTGTGAGTGCCACGGGAAGGACGGGCACCGACGGCCGTCGGCGCCCGGTGGTACCGGACTCTATTTCCTAGATACGCCATGCATCGCGCGAACGCTGGACGCTCAGAGGGCAACGTCACCGCCCCGGTCGCGCTTCCGGGATTGCGCCATGGCACTGGCCATGGTGGCCTTCGACTTCGCCAGCGATTCCGCCGTCGCCGCCTCGTCCGCCGCCACGGTCACGACGAGGGTGCCCTTCGCCTTGCCGACAGCGGTCGTCACGTCGAATATCTGCCCCTCGCGCACGTCCGCCGGCAGGAGGTAGAGCGGAACGGTGATCATCCGCTCCCCGTCCTCCTCGATCCGCGCCATCCCCTCTTCGATGGCATCGACCGCCCAGCGGTGCGAGGTGCGTCTGGTCATGGGGAGAAAGTGCATGGCAGCCGGAAGGACCGGAAGACCGATGGACCGACGGACCGAACGGTCCTCCGGTCCTCCGGTCCTCCGGTCCTCCGGTCCTCCGTCGGTCCGCCCCCTGCACTACCCCGCTCATCCACTCATCAAGGCGCCACCATGCCCGGACCCACCACTTCCCTCTGGCACCAGACCTTCTCCATCCCTCCACGCCCCGCACTCGACCGGGACGTCACCACCGACGTCTGCGTCGTCGGCGCGGGGATCGCCGGCCTCAGTGTGGCCTGGGCCCTCGCCCGCGCGGGGAAGAAGGTCGTCGTCGTCGACCTCGACCAGATCGGCGCCGGCGAATCGGGGCGCACCACGGCCCACCTCTCCAACGAGCTCGACGACCGCTATCTCCGGCTGGAGAAGGCGCGCGGCCAGAAGGACGCGCAGCTCGCCTGCGAGAGCCACTCCGCCGCCATCAACCGCATCGAGGAGACGGTCCGCATCGTCGGCATCGACTGCGACTACACGCGGCTCGACGGATACCTCTTCTGCGCCCCGGGCGATTCCACGGAGACGCTGGACGAGGAGCTCGAGGCGGCGCGCCGCGCCGGCCTGAGCGACGCCGAGCTCGTGGACCGTGCACCGTTGCGCGGCTTCGACACCGGCGCCGCGATCCGCTTCCCGATGCAGGGCCGCTTCCACGTGCTCAAGTACCTCGCCGGGGTGGCCGACGGCATCGAGCGCGCCAGCGGCACGATCCACGGCGACACGAAGGTGGAGTCCATCGAGGGGGGCGCGCCGGCGAAGGTGAAGACCGCCGGCGGGCACACCATCACGGCGACCGACGTCGTCGTCTGCACCAACGGCGCGATCAGCGACCTCGTCGTCACGCACGCCAAGCAGGCGCCCTACCGCACGCTCGTCGTCGTGCTGCGCGTGCCGAAGGGGAGCGTGACCGACGCGCTCTACTGGGACACGGCGAACCCGTACCATTACGTGCGCCTGCAGCCCCTCGACGACGCGAGCGATGCGCTCATCGTCGGCGGCGAGGACTTCAAGACGGCGCACGACGACGACGCCGGGGTGCGCTTCGAGCGGCTCGAGCAGTGGGCGCGCGAAAGATTCCCGTCAGCGGGCGACCGCATCGGGCAGTGGACGGGCCAGTGTCTCGAGCCCAACGACTACCTGGCCTACATCGGCCCGAACCCGGACGGGGCGAAGCACGTCTGGCTCGCTACCGGCGACTCGGGAATGGGGATGACGCACGGCACCATCGCCGGCATCCTGCTCGAGGCGCTGATCACGGGGAAGGAGCATCCGTGGGCAAAGCTCTACGACCCCACGCGCATCACGCTGCATCCGCGCGAGCTGGCCGACCTTGCGAAGGAGAACATCGACGTCGCCGCACAGTTCGCCGACTACGTGACGCCGGGCGAGGTGGACGACGTCTCGACGATCAAGCCGGGCGAGGGCCGCGTGATCCGCCGCGGCATGCACAAGATCGCCGCCTACCGCGACGAGAAGGGCACGCTCCACGAGCGCTCCGCCGTGTGTACGCACGTCCGCTGCATCGTCGACTGGAACACCGCCGAGAAGAGCTGGGACTGCCCCTGCCACGGCTCGCGCTTCGACGCGTACGGCAAGGTGATGGGGGGACCGGCGATCGA
>DASURL010000191.1:0-3603 GCA_036280075.1 Gemmatimonadaceae bacterium
GTACCTTTTGCGCGGTGTGGATGTTGTTGATGACGCAACCGATCGGCTAGTTTCGACTCGGCCTTTCGGCCGGCGGCGGCCGTCTCCATGGACGACGGGGGCGATGACGCGCGGCGCCAGAGGATCACGCGGCAGATACTCCCGAGAAACTTTCGCGGCCTGAATGGTCTTGCCGTTCGGCCCGTAGACCAGCCAGTCCACGTCGACCCCAGTACGGGTGGCGATCGCCAGCGCGATGGTCACGAGTCGGCGCGGCTCGGCCCCGTCGCGTTCCCAATGACGCCACGTCTCTGCCGGCAACCCGCAGGCCTCCGCCGCGGTCTTCACGTTCCCCCAGCCCATCCGTTGCCGGATGAGCGCGAGGCGCGCGCCGAACGTGGAATCGTCGGGTACCCACGGCCCCGTCGGGGGCGCTGCGGCGGATGTCCGAGGGTGCGTCATACCCGTCAGCTTAGACGCTTTCCGACACGACGCAAGAGCGCCACAACAAGTGGTGCTTGACACCAGCCACCACACGGCCTAGCTTCTTGTGCATGACACAACTTCCCACGGCTTACACGCCAGCCGAAGCGGCCGCGTGGCTGCGGGAGCGCGGCGTTGACGTGAACGAGCAGACCGTGCGCCGGTGGGCTAAGGGTGGCCACGTCCGGGCCATGCGCCTGCCCTACGGGCGCGTGCGCATCCCGCAGTCCGAACTCGAAGCGCTCGTCGAGCCCACCACGGCCGGTGCGGCATGAACGACGACGACTGGTACTTCGACAACCGCAACGGCACACCCGATCCGGCGTGGCCGGTGGTCATCGTCTGGTCGCTGATCATCGTGGGCCTGATCGCCGGCGGGGCGTTGCTCGTGTCCGGCCTCACCTAGACCCCCCGCGCCGCGTCTCGTACCCCCGGGAGATCCGCGGCGCGGGGACCTAAGCCCCCGGGACGCCTGCCGTAGCAGCACTAGGCGCGGCAGGCGCCCGGATCCAACAACTGAAACAGACCAGCGCCCCGCTGCAAGGTTCCCGACCGAGCGAGGCGCCAGACCGAAAGGGATCATACCAGTGGGAACTCGCGGATTCGTTGGCTTCGTGGTCGACGGCACGGAGAAGATCGCCTACAACCATTTCGACTCGTACCCGTCCGGCCTCGGAACGTCCGTGCTCGGCTGGCTGCGCAAGGCTCATCTCGGCGCCACTGAGCGTCTCGCTCGCGAACTGCGCGTCGTCGCCAATGACAGCGAGCCGACCGACGAGGACATCGAGCGCCTCGGCGGGTACCTCAACAAGCACGTCGGCGAGCGTCGCGAGCGGCCGGACTGGTATCAACTCCTGCGCGAGACGCAGGGCAACCCCGCCGCGATCCTCGACGCCGGCGTCCTCCTCGACGCGCACGAATTCCCCCTCGACTCGCTGTTCGCCGAGTGGGGGTACCTCGTCGATTTCGACAACAAAGTCCTCGAGGCGTACCGGGGCTTCCAACACGGAAGTCACTCTCGCGGACGGTTCGCGAGCCGCAAGGGTAGCGAAATGTCGCCGGGCTACTACCCATGCGCGCTGGAGCATTCCTGGCCGCTGTCCGCCCTGCCGACAGACGACGAGTTCGTCAAGGCACTAGAGGGTGATGACGAATGACCTCCCTACAGCCCCACGACCTGCGCGGCACCAGTGACGCAGCCGCAGCGCCGGGCCGGGCGGCATGGCGTCGCATCACCGCCGCCATCGAGCGCGGCGCCCCCGTCCCGTACAGCATCCACATCCACCACGGTGGCGCGGACATCTCATACGCCCACGCCGGCGATCCGCTCGCTGACGCGACCGCCATGGCACAGGCGCTCGGCCTGACTGACGGGCCGATCGGCGGCGGCGAGACAGTCCGGTGGTGCACCAGCAACGCCGAGTGGGAGGCCACCGGCGATTTGTGGTCAGTGTGGGCGCACCTGCCGCAGCCCACCGACCCCAACGAGGGGATCGGAGACGCACCGTGAGCGACACCGAAGGCATGGTGCGTGTGATGGAGCACGCGGCGGACCAACTACGCGCGGCCATCAGCAAGCAGCGCGAGTTGGTCATGGTGACGTCGATGAGCAGGGCCGAGCAGCAGATCCAAGCCCAGACCGTGGCGGCGCTCGCGTTCGGCGAATCGACGCTCCGCTTGGTGGCCGCCTCGGTGGCGCCGGAGCACGCGACCGTTGCCGCGAAGCTCCGCGAGTACGCCGGATGGGCAGAGTCCACCGACGACGCCGCGCCGCTGACGAAGACGGAGATCGAGTCTGTCGTCCGCTACCTGGTAGGTGTGTCGTGACCGCCTTCCTGGATCCCGAGGCCATCGCCCAGCAGTGGGTGGACGACTACGTCGGCCGGCGGCGGGCGAACGAGGACGGCACGCCGCAGACCTGCGCCGACCCGGCCGTCCACGCTGCCGCCGATGCGCAGGCCGGCCGGACTGAGACGTCGTGGTGGCGCCGGTCCCGTGGCTGGTGCCCGTGGTGCCAACTCCGACTCCCCGGGGGTGCGCTGTGACGCTCTACCACTACACCTGCGCGCACGGATGCCAGGCGATCGGCGAGACCGGTGTGCTGGTGCCGATCCGTCGCCTCGCGCCACCCGAATCGTTGGCCTCGCTCACCGAGCACCGCGTACCGCCGTGGATGGCCGACCTGATCTGGCTGACGGATCTCGACTTCCCGATGCGCGCCGCGCTCGGCCTGACCTCGTACACGCTCGGCTGCGACCGGACGTCGTACCGCTACCGCGTGCTCGATGAGTCGACGGCGCGACCGTGGCTGAAGGTGCGCCGGGAGCTGGTGGGCGGGCTGGATCTCGAACTGGCCGACGGTGCGATGCCCCGGCACTGGTGGGTGTCGTGGGCGCCGGTGCCGGTGGAGTACGACCCGGCGGAGGTGATGGCGTCGTGAGCTGGTTGACGGCCCGTCTCCGCACCGAGACGACGGTGGAGCTCCCGACCCTGCGCGCCGAGCAGTGCGTGGCCTGCCACCGCAACGACGGCGTGGCCATGAACCAAATCCCGCTGGGCGAGTTCGGCCTGCAGTGGGTGTGCGTCGAGACCGCGACGTGCCGGCAGCGCGCGCAGCTGGCCGGGCTGTGGAAGGCGACGCCATGACCGCCGCTGTCGTGATCGGTCTGGTGGTGATCGCCGCCTGCATCGTCGCCGCCGTCTATCTGGCCTGCGGGTTCGAGGCGGTGCGCCGAGGACTGGACGTGCTCGACGAGACGAAGGAGCCGTGATGGATCTGCACGCTGTGCTGCTGGCGCGGATCGAGGAGCTGGAGCGGATCGCCAAAGCGGTGCCGTACCTGGCTGCCCGCATGTGGGACAACGGCCGGGCAGGAGTTGGCGCAGTCAAGGCCCGCCAGCACTGGACCGACGAGGCCCGTGTCCTTATCGAGGAGCACGCGCACCTGCACGGACCGGCCGCTGTCCTGCGTGGACTCGCCGAGGACCGGGACATCCTGCGCCGACACACCGCGGGGCGGTGGCCGAGCGTCGAGGACGGCTACGACGCGCCAACGTGCATCGGCTGCGGGCGGGACGACACGGGCGATCCGCGATACCTAGTGCCTTGCCCCGAGATCGAGTCGCTCGCGCGTCGTCTCGG
>DASURL010000192.1:0-5794 GCA_036280075.1 Gemmatimonadaceae bacterium
GCTCTACGAGAATACTCTCGGCCGCGCGTCCGAGTGGACGGCGCCGGAGGGTGGCGTGGCGGAGGAGCGCTACGCCGCGAAGGTTGCGCGCGACTATGCGGCGCTGATCTCGGAGAAGGGCTGGTACGAGTTCTCCTTCGCGCATGCGCTGAAGGGGCTGTGGACGGACGTGCCGCTCACCGGCCCCGGCATGATCCGGAAATGGGAGCGCCGGTTCGGGCTGAGCGGCGAGTACGGGATCAAGGCGATGTACGCCTCACTCATCGGGCTCGGGACGTCGAGCGCGTACGAGCCGGACCAGCTCACCCGCGAGATGGTCGTTGCGGGGTGGAGCGATTCCGTGTCGCGCGATCCGGCGCTGCGCAAAGTGTCGCGCGCGGCGACGCTCGACCGCGGCTACTCGCTGCTGCAGGTGCCGCGCTACTCACCCTATCGCGATGCGCTGCTCGCCCTCTCGGCGCACCATGGGTCGGTGCGGGTGGCCGAGGTGAGCGGCAACGGGATCGTCACGCTGACCGGGCTCGCACCGGCGACGTGGGTAGCTCCTGCGCGGAGCGCAGTGCTGACGGCGTATCCGTCGCTCGACGACGCCGCGCGGCGGCGGGTGGTGCTGACGGTGGCGGCGCGGGACCTCCTCGACGTGCTGGCAGCGGAGCGGGCGCGCGGGGCGGATGGGCTCGTGGTGGATCACGTCTACGACTACTGAGGCGATCCGGGGCGCCACTCGCCTATTGAACCCCGCGCTCTCCGGCTGCACTGTTGTGCATCACTTCAGCTCGGCTCGGGAGCCATGACGCGACTAGCGACGGAAACGCCCCGCAAGTCCCTCACGCCGACACTCCGCAAGCGACCGGACGTCGCACCGAACCTGCTTCACCTCCTGCACGCCGACACGCGCGGCGACGCCTTCGACCTCCTGCGGTCGATCGTCGCCGGCCGCTGCCTGTCCGCGAGCGATGAGGGCATCCGCGACGGCTCGCGCTGCGTGTCCTTCGCCGAGGCGCCCATCAGGCAGCTTCGCGAGGTCTACCGCTGGACGGCGGAGCGCGACGCGCGCGTCCAGCCGTTCGGCGTGCTGCTCGGCAAGGACTACCTGTTCGCGCTCGGCGGCCGGCCGGTGATCTACCAGTCGGACGCCGAGTACGATGAGCTGCCCGCGGCGTTGCGGTATCGGCACGTGCACTACGACCCGATCACGGTGCCGCCAATCGACTACACCTGGGAGCGCGAGTGGCGGCTGCGCACCGACGTCCTCCAGCTCGAGCCGGAGCGCTGCTGCATCGTCGTCGCGTCGGAGGCGGACCGGGCGGCGCTGTTCATGGAGCACGCCGAGCGCGAGGAGCTGCGCCTCGAGGCGCTCGGCCCGGCGGTGGGCGGCTTGCTGTCGGACGAGCTGGCGGAGTCGTTCCCCTGGCCGGTGATCTCGCTGGACGTGTAGGACCACCATCCACGAACCCACCATGGAAGAGCTTCCCTACGCCTCCCGCCTCAACCGCCTCATCGGCCAGATCCTCGACGGCCTCGTTGCCGGCGCACCGTTCATCGTCGCCGCCATCTTCGCGTCGATGAACCGGTTCATCGGCATCGTCTTCATGATCGCGGCCTTCGGCTGGTCCTTCTTCTACTACTTCTTCTCGGACGGCTTCTCCGGCGGCCAGAGCTACGGCAAGCGTGCCCTCGGCATGCACGTCATCGACGCGAAGAGCGGCGCGCCGTGCTCGTTCGGCCAGTCCTTCCTCCGCAACATCCTCCTCGCCATCCTCGGCCCGATCGACTGGATCTTCATCTTCGGCGAGCGCCACCAGCGCCTCGGCGACATGGCGGCGGGAACGGTCGTCATCACCGAGACTCCCTGAATCGTTCGGCGTGCCGGATCGTCCATGGATGAGCGGCGGGCTCATCCCCGCTGCCTTCCGTGGACGATCGCATGACGACGTTGCCCAATCGCAGGACCCTGGTCATCGCGCTCGCAGCCGTGGTGGTCGTCGCCCTCGTCGCAGCGGGCTTCGCCTGGCGACGCATGCAGCGCGCTGCCGATGTGCCGAGCGTCACGGCGCCGGTGGTGCAGCAGGGTGCTCCGCGCCCCGCAGTCACCTCGCCGCCGCCGGCCCCCGCGCCCGACTGGCTCGACGTGCACCCGCTCGACCAGCTCCTCAGGCTGGCGCGCTGCATCGAGCGCTCGCGCGGTGACAGCGTGGGACGCGCCTACCCGCGCTCCCTCTCCGCCGTCGAGCAGCTCTCGTGCGCCGCGACGTCGGGCTACGACGAGCACCACCTCGTGTACTACACCCCACCGCGCGGCAAGGCGGACAAGTGGCGCGCGCGCGGCTTCACCCTCGAGGTGGAAGCGACGTGGGACTCCACCGACGAGCCGGTGAAGCGCGACATCCCCGCCACGCGGAGCTACCTCATCGACCGGGAGGGGCGCATCCACGTGACGAGTGAACGGCGCCGCGCCACGCCGTCGGACTCCACGCTCCCCATGTGCGAGATCGGCGGGTACACGAGCGGGGTGGACTGCCAGCCGTATCTCCCGCGCCAGCGCTGGGGGGTGCGGCCGCAGCTCCCGGGCGCGTTCGTCTCGGCCAGCCACGACACCGTGCGCAAGGGGAAGACGCTCGACGTCACGATGGACTTCGATCCCCTCTCGCCGATCGACCGGCTGCTGTCGTACTCCATCACGTGGAGCGAAGGCGCCCGCCCCGTGGCACGCCGGCTCACCGAGCGACAGGGATGGCCGCGCCGCGGCGTCTCCGGGGTGGGCTTCCGCGAGAAGCACGTGTACGCCGACACGGGGCAGAAGGTGATCGAGGTGGTATTCCATACCGTCGGCGGGGAACGGTACGTGAGTCGCGACACGGTGGTGGTGAGGCGCTGACTCGGCGCGCTGTGACATCTGTCGCTCACGGCGGGTGCTAGTGTTGCGTGCGCGTGGTCAAGGTTTGCGCACCTGTGCCCAACACGCCGATTCCGCCGCTCATGTCACGCCTTCCGATGCGTCTCCTCGCTTCCCTCGCCGTCGTCGTTGTCCTGGCATCGTGCGCTGGTGACGGCAACCTGTTCGAGCCCCTGCCTGGCGGTCTCGCCCTGCCGGTGACGCTCGAGACGACGGTGGAGGCGTCGTCCGGTGTCCTGCCGCGCTTCGCCGTCGTCACGATCGCCGGTGGCGCGCAGGTGGAGTGGGACGTTGCCAGTGCGGCCTGCCTGATGGCCGAGGCGAGTGCGCTGCAGGCCGGGTCGGTGATCGAGGTGCGCATCCATCGGTCGAGCAATCCGCTGGCGGACTGCGTCGCCGGTACGGTGGCGTATCACTATGTGGCTCGCCTGATGGCGCCTGCCCCCGGACAGTACGAAGTGCGCCTCGTGGACGACATGCTCGGCCAGCCGCCGCGTCCGGTCGGGCGCGCGACGGTGACCGTGCCATCCCTCTGAGCTGCGTCTGATGACAAGCATCACGAGGGTGGTACGCACCGACGTCGATGCTTGACGGCCCTCGCCGCCGCTGAGACCTTCCCGCATGCGCTTCGCCCGGTGGGTCTTCCTCATCGCCGGCATCTACGGTCTCCTCGTGGTCACGCCGCAGTACTTCATGGAAGGCGTGATCGCCCGCACCACCGGGCCGATCACCCATCCCGAGTACTTCTACGGCTTCGTCGGCGTCGTCGTCGCCTTCCAGCTCGTGTTCCTCGTCGTGGCGCGCGACCCCATCCGGTTCCGGCCGATCATGCCGGCGTGTGTGGTGGAGAAGCTGACCTTCGGCGTGGCGACGTGGGCGCTCTACGCCGCGCAGCGGGTGAAGGCCGACATTCTCCTCTTCGCGGCGATCGATCTCGTGCTCGCGGTGCTGTTCATGATGGCGTGGATGAAGACGCGGACCGTCGCGTCGACGTCGCGCGCCTGAGCCACGCCGCATGCTTCCGGCGGAGATCCAGCTGACGCGCTCGCGCCTGCGTCCGTGGCGCATGTCGGACCGCGCATCGCTGCTGCGCCACGCCGACGACCGCGACGTGTGGCGCAACCTGCGCGATGTCTTTCCGAATCCCTACACGGAGCAGGACGCCGATGCATGGCTCGCTCGGGCCGCCGCCGATCCGCCGCCACCCGGCGTCTACGCCATCGAGGTGGACGGCGAGGCGGCGGGGACGATCGCGCTCGAGCCCGGCACGGACATCGAGCGCTGGTGCTGGGAGATCGGCTACTGGCTTGGCAAGCGATACTGGGGCCGTGGGATAGTTCCCGAGGCGGTGAGCGCGGTGACCGAGGCGGCCTTTTGCGAGCCGGAGGTGATCCGTCTCTACGCGCCGGTGTTCAGCTGGAACCGCCGCTCGATGCGCGTGCTGGAAAAGGCAGGGTACCATCGCGAAGCGGTGCACGTGCGTGGCGGGATCAAGGACGGCACGGTGATCGACCGCGTCGTCTACGCCCGTACGCGCGACACGGGACTGCCGTATGTTCCCTTCGTCGCCACCGACTGACGCTTTTCCCGGATGCCCATGCTGAAACCGGTCAACATCGAGTCACGGTTCGAGGAGGTCACCGAGCTCTGGTCACCGAAGGTGATCGGCCGAGTGAACGACCAGTACGTCAAGATCGCTCGGGTGCAGGGAGAGTTCGTCTGGCACGCGCACGAAGGTGAGGACGAGCTCTTCCTCGTCATCCGGGGCTCGCTGTGCATCCAACTCGAGGATGGCGAGGTCACCCTCGGGCCCGGCGAGCTCGTCGTCGTGCCGCGTGGCGTGCGCCACAATCCGATGGCGGCCGAGGAGTGCTGGGTGATGCTGATCGAGACCGTGACGACGAAGCACACCGGCGACGTGGTGACCGAGCGCACGCGGACGATCGAGGAGCAGGTGGGCGGGGCGGGTGAGTAGCACGTTGAACGTCCCGTCCCTCACCACCGAGCGGCTCCTCCTCCGCGGCTTCGAGCCACGGGACGAGGAGCCGTACATGGCGATGATGGCCGATCCGGAGGTCACCCGATTCCTCGCCGACGGCCGGCCGCTCTCGCGCGTGGATGCGTGGCGCCAGCTCGCGATGTTCGCCGGCCACTGGACCCTGAGAGGCTTCGGCGTGTGGGCGGTCGAGGAGCGGGCGACGGGGAGGCTGCTCGGCCGTATCGGCTGCATGCAGCCGGAGGGATGGCCGGGCTTCGAGATCGCCTACACCCTCGCGCGCCCGGCATGGGGACAGGGCTACGCGCGCGAGGGTGCCGCCGCGGCGCTGCGCTACGCGCGCGAGACGCTCGGCAAGCGTGACATCATCAGCATCATCCGCCCGGCGAACGCGGGCTCGATCCGCGTCGCGACGTCGCTCGGCGCGACGCCGGACGGCACGGTGGAGTTCTACGGCGCGCCGGCGCTGATCTATCGATATCCAGCGGTGGCAGCGTGAAGGACAGCGAACGCACTGCCATGCAGTCGGTGGTCGTCGGCGCCGCGGATCCGGAGATCGTGGCGCTCGAGGCAGAGCTGCGCCGCGCCCAGCTCGACGCCGACGTCGCCACGCTCGACCGCCTGATCGCCGACGAGCTCCTGTTCGCCGGGCCGGACGGCCGGCTGGGCACGAAGGCCGAGGACCTCGCGGCGCACGGGTCGGGCGTCGTGCGCTTTCGCGCGCATGAGCCGGAGGAGCTGCGGGTGCGAGCGGTGGGCGACGCGACGCGTGTCGTCGCCCTGCGCACGCGGCTGACGGTGGAGGTGAATGGAGCGCCAGTGTCGGGCACCTATCGCTACACCCGAGTGTGGGCGAGGGAGAGCGGCGCTCCGTGGCGCATCGTTGCGGGTCACGTGAGCGT
>DASURL010000193.1:0-14004 GCA_036280075.1 Gemmatimonadaceae bacterium
CGCGCGGCCGTCTCGCGCACCTGCCCCACGTTGCCGGGCGCGCCCTCGAGGTCGGTGGTGAACACCGTCTGGATGGAGTCCACGATCAGCACCTGGGGCGCCGCCGCGGCGGCGGTGGTGAGGATCGTCTCGAGGTTCGTCTCGCTGAGGAGGCTCACGTCGCCGGTATCGCCGCCGATGCGGTCGGCGCGAAGCTTCACCTGGAGCGCGCTCTCCTCACCCGACGCGTACAGCGTGGGATGGCCGGCGCCCTGGAGCCGACCCGCGACCTGGAGCAGCAGCGTGGACTTGCCGATGCCCGGCTCGCCGCCGATGAGGATCATCGACCCCGGAACGATGCCGCCGCCGAGCACGAAGTCGAACTCGTCGAGACCCGTCTTCCAGCGCCTGGACTCGGAGCCGCTCACGTCGCGAAGGCGCGGCGTGGGAACAAGGCTCCCGCCTTCGGCGAGCGACCGCGCACCGCCCACCCGTCGGCTCGCCCCCCCGGTGGGCGCCGCCTTCGTCGCGACTTCCTCGACGAGCGAGTTCCACGCCCCGCACACGTCGCACCGGCCGGCCCACTTCGGGTGGTCGGCGCCGCACTCGGTGCAGCGGTAGACGGTCTTGGTCTTCGTGGCCATGGCTAAAAATAGCCGGGCGACCGACGATCAATACCACAGATCGAACGGCAATTCAGAGGAAAGGACGGGAAGAGCTGAAAAAGCAGGATCGGCTCCTGCGTCGTCGGGTCTCCATGCGCCACGGAAGTTCCCGACGTCATGCCAACCAATGCAGGAGCCTTGGGGGCGCCGGATACAGCTTTGGTCCGTGGAGCAATGCCCGCAAGAGGGACCGATCCTGCAGTCTCAGACGTTCCCGCCGTATCCTCCGAGGCTGTTCGAGCCCCGGCGCGAGGAGAGCGGGTGCCGACACGTGCTGTCGCACGTGCGGGATGACCGCTGGCGTCAGCCCGCGCGGCGGATGTCGGTGGTGCCGGCGTTTCGGCCGGCATCCGAGCCGCCGGACGGGCCCGGGCTGCGCTGCGAGAAGTTCTCGAAGCGCGTGTAGCTCTTGTGGAAGAAGAGGTTGACGAAGCCGATCGGGCCATTGCGCTGCTTGCCGACGATGATCTCGGCGCGCCCCTCGAGGGAGTTGCCGTCCTTGTCCACCGGCCCCTCGTAGACCTCGGGGCGGTAGATGAACATGATAAGGTCGGCGTCCTGCTCGATGGCACCAGATTCACGCAGGTCGGATAGTTGTGGCCTCTTGCTATCGCCGGCACGCTGCTCGGGGGCGCGCGAGAGCTGCGAGAGGGCGATCACCGGCACCGACAGCTCCTTGGCGAGCGCCTTGAGCCCGCGCGAGATCTGCGACACCTCCTGCTGGCGGCTCTCGCTGTTGGCCGGGCCCTGCATGAGCTGCAGGTAGTCCACGATCACCATGTCCAGCCCCTGATCCGCCTTGAGCCGGCGCGCCTTGGAGCGCATCTCGAGCAGGGTGATGCCGGCGGTGTCGTCGATCCAGATCGGCGCGTGGGTGAGGATCCCGGCCGCGCGGGCGAGCCGAGGGAAGTCATCGTCGCGCAGCATGCCCTTGCGGAGCTTCTGCGCGTCGATGCGCGCCTCCGAGGTGAGCATGCGCTGCACGAGCGACTCCTTGCTCATCTCGAGCGAGAAGAACGCCACCTTCTGCTGCTTCTCGATCGCGGCGTGCTGGGCGATGTTCAGCGTGAATGCCGTCTTGCCCATGGACGGACGCGCGGCGACGATGATCAGGTCCGATGGCTGGAAGCCCGACGTCATCTCGTCGAGGTCGCTGAAGCCGCTCGCGATGCCGGTGATGGATTCGCCGCCGGCGTGGATCGCCTCGATGCGCTCCATCGTCGGCCAGAGCAGCTCCTTGATGCGCGAGAAGCCCTCGCTGGTGCGCTGCTGTGCGACCTGGAAGATCTTCTGCTCGGCGATGTCGAGCAGCTCGTCTGCCGTCTGGCCACCGGAGAAGGCCTCGCCGACGATCTCGGTGGAGACCTCGATCAGGCGGCGCAGGATCGCCTTCTCCTTCACGATCTTCGCGTGGTACTCGACGTTCGCCGCCGTCGGCACGGCATCCACGAGGAAGCCGATGTAGTCCTTGCCGCCCGCGCCATCCAGCTCGCCGCGGCGCGACAGCTCGTCGGCCAGGGTGAGCGGATCCACCACGCTGCCACGCTCGGTGATGGTCACCATGGCGCGGAACAGCCGGCGGTGCCGTTCGGCGTAGAACATCGAGTCGTCCACGACCTCGATGGCACGCATCACGGCGTCCTGGTCGATCAGCATCGCCGCCAGGACCGCCTGCTCGGCGTCCTCGCTGTAGGGAGGGCGCCGATCGCGGTAGGGGTCACGCCCGAGGGGCGTTGGCGCGATCGAGTATTCGACGGGCGAGCTGGACATCTTCCCAGGTAGGGCGCTTCCAGGCTTGGTTGCGCAGGAGCGCGGCGGGATGGTAGGTCACGACGAGGGGCACACCGTAGTACCGGTGCACCTGCCCCCGCAATTTGCCGATCGTGAGCTTCGTGTCCAGTAGGGTCTGCGCGGCGAAGGTGCCGAGCGCGACGATGACCTTGGGACGGATGAGCTCGATCTGGCGGACCAGGTAGGGCGAACAGGCGGTGATCTCGTCCGGCAGGGGGTTCCGGTTCCCCGGCGGCCGGTGCTTGAGGACGTTCGCGATGAACACGTCGTCACGCGTCAGCCCGATGGCCCCGATGATCTTGTTGAGGAGCTGTCCCGCCTGCCCCACGAACGGCTCCCCCTGCTCGTCCTCGTTGGCGCCGGGAGCCTCTCCGACCAGCATGAAGTCCGCGTTCGGGTCGCCCACGCCCGGCACCGGGTTCTTCGCCGTGGCGTAGAGCGGGCAGCGGGTGCATTCGGCCACCACCTTGGCGATCTCGGAGAGCGTGTCCAGCTTGAACGCCGGATCCTCGGCCAGGGCGCGCGAGGCGCCACCGACGATGATGCCGGTGGGTACGCCCTCGATCGGCGACTCGAGCGACTGGCTCGCCGCCGTCGACTGGGTGGAGGGGACGTGCACCGCGTCGTCTTCCAGCTTCTCCTCCGACGGCTGGCCGGCGGCCGGCGGCTCCCTGGTCGCGGCCCTGCTCGACGTCGCGGGCTCGGGCTGCGCGCCTGCCTCGCGCAGCGCGGCGCGCCAGTCGGCGCTGCTGATGCTCACGTCGTCCCCGCCGTGGCGGCGCTTTCCCTTCCCGGTGGCGCCGATGAGGCGGAGTGCCTCCTCCACGCTGAGGGAATCGAGCACGAGCTCGCTCTCGCCGAGCTCGCGGCGCTGTTCCAGATAGCGGCGAAGTGCTTCCCTAGCGTCCATGCAGCAGCTCCTCCACGCGGTCGAGGATGGCGTCGGCGACGTCGCGCTTGTGCTGGAGGGGCAGCTCGTCGCGCGCCTCCGAGCCGCGGCGCAGGATGGTGACGCGGTTGGTGTCGACACCGAAACCCGCGCCTGGCTCACTGGCCGAGTTGAGCACGATCATGTCCAGCGCCTTCGCATCGAGCTTCCTCCTCGCGTTGGCGACGAGGTCATCCGTCTCGAGGGCAAAGCCGACGACCACCGCACCGTCGCGGCGCGAGCCGATGGTGGAGCGCAGGATGTCCGGAGTCTCGGTGAGCTCGAGGGTGCGCGCGCCCCCCGTCTTCTTGAGCTTGGAGGTGGCCTGCTCGGCGGGACGATAATCGGCTGGCGCGGCGCTCATGATCACCACGTGCGCCTGGCCGAGCTGCGCCTGCACGGCGTCGCGCATCTCCTCGGTGGACTCGACCGGCACGACGGTCACGCCGACCGGCGCCGGCACCGAGAGCGGTCCGGCGACGAGGGTGACCTCGGCGCCGCGACGCCACGCCGCCGACGCGATCTCGACGCCCATGCGACCCGAGCTGTGGTTCGAGATGAAGCGCACCGGGTCGATCGCTTCGCGAGTCGGCCCCGCGGTGACGAGCACCCGTCGGCCGCGCAGGGCGCTGTCGTGCATCTCGAGCAGGCGGCCGACGTGTGCGAAGATCGCCTCGGGCTCGGGCATCCGGCCCGGGCCGCTCCCCTCGCCGGCGGCGAGCATGCCGTCGTCCGGATCGAGCAGGCGGTAGCCGAGCTCGCGCAGCCGTGCCGCGTTGTGCTGCGTCTGTGCATGCGCCCACATGCGATCGTTCATCGCCGGCACCAGGAGCACGGGCGCCTCGGTGGCGAGCAGGCACGCCGTGAGGAGATCGTCCGCCTGTCCCGTGGCGGCGCGCGCCATGAGGTCCGCCGTCGCGGGCGCGATGACCACCGCGTCCGCTGCCCTGGCGAGATGGATGTGGTCGAGGGCGCGCCCGGAATCGAACAGCCCCGTGTGCACGGGGCGTCCGGTGAGCGCCTCGAAGGTGACGGCGCCGATGAACTCCGTCGCGGCACGGGTGAGGACGACGTCCACCGCCGCGCCGGCCTTGCCGAGCAGACGCGCGAGCCACGCCGTCTTGTAGCTCGCGATGCCGCCGGAGACACCAAGCAGGATCCGTCGGCCGATATACGGACGCAGTGGCGTGTCGGTCACTCGCGAGGGAGAGTAGGTCCCGACAGGGGCGTCGCCCCTGCGGGATGACATTCAGGTCGGGCCCTTACTCCGCCGACCGGCGGCGGGGGATGACGCGGTAGTCGATGTCGCCGCGGGCCAGCTCCTCGAGCGAGCGCGTGGTGAGCTTCTTGTCGCGCGTGGCGGAGCCGCCAGGGAACTCGTTGAGTGCGCGCGCATACTTGGCGGCGACGAGCACGCCGAGATACTTGTTCGCCGCGTGCTTCGCGATCTCGACCGGGGTGAAGACTCGCATGTGCTGATCAGTGGTTGTTGTTGTGAATTTCCTGCTCGAGCCGCTCGATGAGCTGCCCGACCTGCTGACGTAGATCCTTGACCCGCGTGCGGCTCATGACTTCGGCGTCCACGATGGAGCTGACGCCGGCGACGGCCCGCTCGAGGTCGTCGTTCACGACCACGTACTGGTATTCGTCCACCGCCTGAAGCTCCTGCAACGCGGAGGTGAGCCGCGCCGCGAGCTCCACCGGATTTTCCGTCTTCCTCGCTCGAAGCCGGTCCAGCAGCACCTCTGCGGACGGCGGCAGGATGAAGATGGTCACGGTCTGCGGAAAGGCGCGCACGAACTGCCGCGCGCCCTGCGGGTCGATGTCCATCACCACGTGCCGGCCGCCCGCCAGCACGCGCTCGACTTCCGAGCGCAGCGTGCCGTACAGGTTGCCGTGCACCTCCGCCGACTCGGCGAAGGCGCCCCGTTCACGCTCGGCGAGGAACTCGCTCCGCGTCATGAAATAATAATCACGCCCCGGCTGTTCGTTCGGCCGAGGGGTGCGGGTGGTGCACGACACCGAATAACCGAGGTCCGGGCGCCGGGCGAGCAGCGCCCGCGCGATGGTCGTCTTGCCGCCGCCGCTCGGTGCGCTGAGGATCATCGGGAAGCAGGTCATTCCAGGTTCTCCACCTGCTCGCGCATGCGCTCCAGCTCCTCCTTCACGAGGAGCACGTCGGCGACGATGGCGGCGTCATTTCCCTTGCTCCCCGTGGTGTTCGCCTCGCGCAGCATCTCCTGGAGCAGGAAACCCAGCCGCTTCCCCACCCCATCCGGCTGCGCGGCAGCGAGCGCGGCGCGGAAGGCCGCGATGTGCGCCCGGAAACGCGACAGCTCCTCCGCCACGTCCAGCCGATCGGCCAGCAGCGCGATTTCCTGCGCCAGGCGCGTCTCGTCCGGAGACACCCCTTCCGTCAGCTCGCGGACGGCGTTCCGCAGCCGCTCGCGCTGCTCGACGACGCGCGCCGGCGCCCGTTCGGCGATGCGGTCCAGGGCCTGCTCGATGATCGCGAGACGTGCCTCGAGGTACTCGGTCATCCGCGCGCCTTCCACGCCGCGCATCTCCAGCAGCGCCGCCACGGCGCGATCGACGATCGCCACCAGCTCGGCGCCGGCCTCGGCGGGCAGCTCCTCGCGCGAGTTGCCGGCGAACACCTCGGGCATGCGCAGGATGGTGCCGACGTCGAGCGAATCGCTGAGCCCGAACCGCTCCTGCAGCTCGCGGAGCTGGCTTACATAGGTGCCGAAGCGCACTTCATCGATTGGCGCCGCGTTCTCGGCGGCGGAATCGCGCTCGTAGCGTGCCGTGAGGGTGACGTGGCCGCGCGCCACCCCGCGGCGGAGCGCCTCGCGCACCTCTCCCTCCCACCGGCTCAGGACGCCGGGCAGCTTGATCGACGGATTGAAGAAGCGGTGGTTCACCGAGCGCACCTCCACGCTCGCATGACCACCGCCCACTTCGCCGTCGGCTGCGCCGAACCCCGTCATGCTCCGTATCATATCGAGCCGCGTAAGTTACGGCAGATCAATGACATTGTCAATTCGATGCATCAGTTCCAGAAGTCCCAGCGCACGCCATAGAACTGCGTCTGCCGGGGCATGATGAAACCGGGCACTTCCGCGTAGCGCTCCTGCAGCACGTTGCGGAACTGGTAGGAGACGACCGCGGTCTGGATGCGAAGCTCGAGCTTGAAGTCGAGACGCCGGAAACCCGCCACGCTGCGAATACTTCCGTCCGCCTGCGCGAACCGGCTGCTGCTGCGATACTCATGCGCGAGCGAGGCGAGCAACCCGAAGTTGCCGCGCGGGAAACGCTGCAGGAGGTTCGTCTGCAGGTACAGCTCGCTGCGCGTCTGGTAGCGCGGTCGGTAGAGGCCGGTGGTATCCGACCAGGCCACTGCCCAGGCGTCGGCGTGCAACGGGCCGTAGATCCGCCCCCGGATCGCGGCAGTCGTCGCGGTGGCCTGGCCTTCCACGCGCGCCGCGCCGGAACGCGAGTAGGCGCTGTCCTCGTCCATGCCGGACGCGGGAAGGAGGGTGGTCGCGCCCCGCCGCAGCACGCCGCCGATGAACCAGAGGTCGTGGACGCGGATTCCAGCCTCGGCGCGATAGCTCGTCACCGGCGACAGCTCGTACGCCGCATAGGTTGCGGGAACCTCGAACAGGGAGGAGTCCGCGCCCGCCAGGAGCTGTGGCTCGCCATTCGCGCCGAGATAGACCGGCGAGTAGCCGAAGTTCCCGTAGATGCGGGAGAAGCGTCCGCCCCCTCGGCGCGACGCGCTGCCGAGCAACGCGATGCGCCCGAAGGGCTCGAGGCGAACGGTGGCATCGACACGGCTCGGGTCGAGCGCGCTCTTGCCTTCGGCGAGGAGCGACGCGGCGAGCCAGCCGACTTCGTAGGACGCCCGTCCCGACGCCACGTGTGACACACGTCCGCCCGCGGCGCGGATTCGCTCGGCACCGCTCACGCGCGCGCCGAGCAGCGACGCCCCGCCGGTGAGCAGGTACTGGTTCTCGTACGCCGTTGAGTCGGCCTTCACCGTCTTCGTCTCGCTCGGTGTCTGGCCGAACAGCGTGGCCGGCGTGCGAGGCGAGCCGCGGAACGATTCCACCGAGGCGATGAGCTGCATCCAGCGCCCGCGCTCGGGGTCGCCGTTGCCGACGCGCGCGTACGCGGTGGTGCGGCGTGTCTCCCAGCCGGGAATCGTATCCGTCGCGATGATCGGGTTGCCGATCCCCGCCCATGGCGCGCGGTCGATGTCGCTCCGTTCGGCGAACAGGTCGCCGCTCCACGGACCGTGCGTCATGCCCAGGCGCCCCATGATGTGCAGCCCGCCCGTGGACGGCATGCGGCGGTCGGGCTGGGTGTTGAACTGCTCGGCCGAGACCTGGAGCGCCTCGCCGTGGCTGTAGCGTCGGCCGAAGAACGCACGGTAGAGATTCGTGTTCTGGTCGCCGGTGGCGATGTCGGCGCGGGTGTACGGGGTGGTGCGGTCCACCCGCCAGCTCCGCGCATACACGCGTACCTCGTCGGCACCGCGCTCGATGCGAACCTCCTCGAGTGCATGCAGCGGCAGCTCGTTCACCGGCGACGTGCCCTGCGAGCGTCGATCCAGCGGGTCGATCTCGAGGCCGTCGAGAAAGATCCGGATGCGACGGAAGTCGCCCTGCGAGGCGACGACGGTGGGCGCGCCGATCCAGCCGGTGGTGAACGCCGTGAGGCCGGGTACGCGGCCGAGCAGATCACCCAGCGTGAGCGAACCGGTGGCGAACATCGCCGCGCGGTCATAGATGCGAGCCGGTCCGATGTCGAGAACGGGTGGCGCGTCGGCGCGCGAGAGGGGGGCCTTGAGCGTGTCCTTCTTCGGCTGCGCCGGCAGCGGCACGATGCCGAGGATCGTCGAGTCGTTCTTGATCATCGTGTCCGCGCGCGGCGGCGTGGGGACGCGAATCGTGTCCTTCTGCTGCGCGCGCAATGGCAAAACGGCCCCGGCAACAGCACCGAGGCCGATCAGCACGCCACGACGCAAGGCGCCGAGGCTCACCCGGCGCGCCCGCGTACGACTTCCACGAACGTCCCGACCGGAATGCCGGTCGGGCCACGCGGCACCGTGCCGAGGTCGGATTCCGTGTATGCGGTGCCGGCGACGTCGAGGTGCACCCACGGATACTCGTCGGCGAACTCCTTGAGGAAGAGCGCAGCGGTGATGGTGCCGGCCGGACGGCCGCCGGAGTTCTTCACGTCGGCCACGTCGCTGCGGATCAGCTCCTTGTAGTCGTCCCACATGGGAAGCTCCCACCCCGGCTCCCCGGCGCGGGTTCCCGCCTTGAGGACTTCCTGCACCAGCGCGGCGTTGTTGCCCATCACGCCGGTGGCGGTGTGCCCGAGGGCGATGACGCAGGCGCCGGTCAGGGTCGCGGCATCGACCACCGCCGCCGGCTTGTAGCGTCGGGCGTACGCGAGGACGTCGGCGAGCACGAGGCGCCCCTCGGCGTCGGTGTTGATGATCTCGATGTACTTCCCCGACATGCTCTTCACCACGTCGCCCGGCTTCACCGCGGTGCCACTGGGCATGTTGGTGGTGGAACCCACCAGGCCGACGACGTTCACCTTCAGCTTCAGCCGGGCGATGGCTTCCATGGCGCCGAGGACGCCGGCGGCGCCGCACATGTCGAACTTCATCCACTCCATGCCCTGCGCGGGCTTGATGGAGATGCCCCCGGAATCGAAGCAGAGTCCCTTGCCCACGAGCACGACCGGCGCCGCGCCCTGCGCACCGCCGTTGTATTCGAGGGCGATGAGCTTCGGATCCTGGGGGGTGCCCTGCGCGACGCAGAGGAAGCTGCCCATGCCGAGCTGCTCCATCTCGCCGCGCCCGAGCACGGTGACGTTCAGGCCGTGTCGCCTGGCGATGTCGCGTGCCGTGTCGGCCAGGAAGTCCGGCGTGCACAGGTTGCCGGGCATCATGCCGAGCGTGCGCGCGAGCCCGTGGCCTTCGGCGATCGCCGCCCCGGAGGCGATGCCGCCCTGCAGCGCGGCATCGTCATCGGCGAGGATGCGTGCGGCGGTGAGCGGGGCACGTCGCTCCTCGGCGGGGGGCGGCGTCTTCGTGTCGGTGTATTCCCACGCGCCGGCCGCGAGGCCGACCGCGACGGCTTCCGCCTCGGCGGCGTTCAGCGCGCCAGCGTACAGGGCCAGCTCGCCGACGCCCATCTTCGCGCCCTGGCGTGCGGCAATCGCGCCGGCGCGGCGAAGGGCGCCCACGCGGTCGGTGGGCTTGCCGAGACCGAGCAGGAGCACGCGCTTCGGACCCGAGGCGCCGCCACCCAGGTGCAGCGTCTCGTCGCGGCCGCCGCGGAAGTCGCGCCGGTCCATCGTGCGCGCGAGCGCGCCGCCCAGGGTGGCATCGAGCGCCGTGAGCGGACCGGCCAGCGGCGCACCGGCCGGCAGGGCGATGACGAGCAGGGGGACGTCGAGCGCGCCGAGCTCGGGACGCCCAGCGGAAAGGGACAGCGTCATGGATTGAGTTCCGGTGCGGGGGCGGACGCTATGCGCCCATTCCCTTGATGATCTGATCGCCGAACGCCGAGGTGCTCACCTCGGTGGCGCCGGGCATCTGCCGCGCGAGATCGTACGTCACGTGCTTGCTCTTGATGGCATTCTCGAGGCCGCGCACGATGAGCTCTCCCACGTCCTTCCAGCCCATGTACTCGAACATCATCACGCCGGAGAGGATGACGCTGCCGGGGTTGATCTTGTCGAGGTTGGCGTACTTGGGCGCGGTGCCATGCGTCGCCTCGAAGACGGCCACGCCGTCGCCCACGTTGCCGCCCGGGGCGAGGCCGAGCCCGCCGACCTGTGCGGCGGCCGCGTCGGAGAGATAGTCGCCGTTGAGGTTGGGGGTGGCGATCACGTCGTACTCGTCCGGACGCAGCAGCAGCTGCTGGAACATCGCATCGGCGATGCGGTCCTTGATGACGAGGCAGTCGGCGCGGGCGCCGGCGCCGCCCTTCGAGAGGTCGGCCTCGGTGCAGAACTGTCCCTGGAACGCCGACTCCACTTCCTGGTATCCCCAGTCGCGGAAGGCGCCCTCGGTGTACTTCATGATGTTGCCCTTGTGCACGAGCGTGAGCGAGCGGCGGCCGTTGGCGATCGCGTACTCGGCCGCCATGCGCACGAGGCGCCTCGAGCCGAACTCGCTCATCGGCTTGATGCCGATCGCGGAATGGGGGCGGATGTCCTTGCCGAACTTGTCGCGGATGAACGCGATGAGCTCCTCCGCCTCCGGCGAGCCGGCCTTCCACTCGATGCCGGCGTAGACGTCTTCCGTATTCTCGCGGAAGATGACGACGTTGAGCTTCTCGGGCTCCTTCATCGGGTTGCCGACGCCCTCGAAGTAGCGCACCGGGCGGATGCAGGCGTAGAGGTCGAGCACCTGCCGCAGCGTCACGTTCAGGGAACGGATGCCACCACCGACCGGCGTGGAGAGCGGGCCCTTGATGGAGACGCGGAACTCCTTGAACGCCTCGAGGGTCTCGTCCGGGAGCCACTCGCCATGCTTCGTGTGCGCCTCCTCGCCCGCATACACCTTCATCCAGGAGACCTTGCGCTGGTCGCCGTACGCCTTGCGCACGGCGGCGTCGAAGACGCGGACCGAGGCACGCCAGATGTCGGGGCCGGTACCGTCCCCCTCCACGTACGGGATGACGGGATTGTCGGGGACGTGAAGGACGCCCTTCTCGAACGCGATCGCGTCGCCCGTGGCGGGGCGGGACGCGTAGCGGTAAGTGGCCATGCAGAAGTCCGAGCGTGGTATTTGGAAGATGGGACGAGCCCGCGAAAGCTATGCGCCGCCCCGAACAGCAGCAAGCGAAGCGCGCGCGGGTCGCGGCATCATCGAAGACCCGGCAGCCGTCGCATGACGCGCAGCAGCGCCGGCATCACGCGCCCGTACGTCGGCTCGGACATGCCCGGCAGCGGCGCGAGCGCGAGGCCGCGCTGGACGGCGATGGTCTGGGTCTCGGTGTACTTGAGGATTCCTTCCGCACCGTGCCGGCGACCGAAGCCGGATTCCTTCATGCCGCCGATCGGCGACGCGGTGGACGTCCAGGTGGCGGCGTAGCTCTCATTGATGTTGACGGTGCCCACCTGGAGGCGGCGCGCCACGCGGAGCGCGTGCGATGTATGGCGTGACCACACGCTTCCGTTGAGGCCGAAGCGCGTATCGTTGGCGCGCGCGATGGCGTCGTCCTCGTCGGTGAAGCGGTAGAGCGCCACGACCGGACCGAAGGTCTCCTCGGCGTAGAGCCGCATGCCGGGGGTCACGTCGGCGATCACGGTCGGCTCGAAGAACAGGGGGCCGAGGTCGGGGCGCCGCTTGCCGCCGGCGAGCAGCGTGGCGCCCTTGTCGAGTGCATCGCGAAGGTGCTCCTCCACGGCGGTGAGCTGGCGCGGCACGGTGAGCGAGCCCATGTCGCCATCGTAGTCGAGCGAGGCCGACAGGCGAAGCGACTTCACGCGCCCGATGAAGCGCGCGACGAAGGGCTCGTACAGCGCGTCGTGCACGTAGATGCGCTCGAACGACACGCAGACCTGCCCTGCACCGACGAACGAGCCGCGAACGGCGCCATCCACCGCCGCGTCGAGGTCGGCATCGTCCAGCACGAGCATCGGATTCTTGCCGCCGAGCTCGAGGGAGAAGCCGATGAGCCGCTCTGCGGCCTGTGTCGCGACCAGGCGGCCGGTCTTCGTGCTGCCGGTGAACATCAGGAAGTCTGCGCCGGCGATCAGCGGAGGACCGAGCTCGGGACCGCGGCCGGTGACGACCTGCAGCACACCATCCGGAAGGCCGGCGTCCTCGAGGAGTTGCGCCGCCCACAATGCGGTGAGCGAGCTCTGCTCGTCCGGGCGCAGCACGACGCCGTTGCCGGCGACGAGCGCGGCGAGCACGTCCGTGATGCCGAGGATCAGCGGGAAGTTCCAGGGCGAGATGACGCCGACCACGCCGACCGGATGATGCACCTCGACCGTAGAGGTCAGCAGTGGAAAGACGCCGGCACGGCGACGCGCGCGAAGGTACCGCGCCGCGTGCACGCCATAGTGACGAGCCACGAGCGCCGAGTCGAGCACCTCCTCGAAGGCGTGCCGGCGCGCCTTTCCCGACTCCAGCTGGATCAGGTCGAGCACTTCGTCCCGCCGCTCGAGCAGCAGGTCGTGGAAGCGCAGCAACACCTGGGCGCGCTCGCCGACATCGAGCGCGCTCCACCGCGGCTGGGCGTCGCGCGCGCGGCGGATGGCCAACTGCACGTCGTCGGGTTCGCACAACGGGATGGTCGCGAGCGACTCTCCGGTGAATGGCGCACGCACGGGCGTGCGGTCGCGAGCATCGCCGGCGTGCGCGACTCGCGCGACGAGACGATCGAACTCGGGGGTGCGCGCGGACGCGCGCGATAGCGTGGCGCTCATCGGACGTGGCTCAAGGGTGCGCTTCGGCTGGTACCATTCTCGAACGCAACGATCGAGGCCGCGGAGGAGTCCTTCCCCCGCGGCCTCGATCATCTTCGCGATGGTGCGATACCCGGGACGAGACTCGAACTCGTATATCCCGAAGGATGGGGGATTTTGAGTCCCCTGCGTCTACCGATTCCGCCACCCGGGCAGGTGTGTGCAGCACAAGGACCTACGGACTGTCTACGTCCGAATCCCGGCGGAAGATCTCCCTCCGCCGGGGACGGTATGAGTCATACGGCGCGCGTTTGCGTACCCGGTCGACGAGGCGATTCCCTGCTCTCCCTCCGTGGCACCGGGATCGCCTACGTCGCGACGCAGCGCGATCCGCCCAAGCTAATCGGCATCATGGTGCGTCGCCACGAGCCGTCGCCTTCGCCGAATCACGGGTCGTGCAGAAGCCGTTCCTGCCGGAAGCCTGCGGCGGCTGGTTCGGGAGGCGTTGAACGGTCGGCCCAAGGTCCTCCTCCCGCCAGACCAGCTTCTCACTTCTCAAATGGCTTCTCGAGCTCATCGACTGCATCGAGAAATGGCGTGGCCACCCGCGCGTACTCCCTCGCCGTCTTCGCCGAAGCAAGCCGTGCCAGCAGGCTGTCGGTGCGTGCCGCTGCCGCGCTCCCGCCATGACTGATCACGTTCGGCTTCACCGCCTCCCACGTCCCGCGCAGCGCGTCTCGCGTCGAAACGAGCTTGCCAATGTCATTTCGCGCCGCCCAGATCTCCAGCTCGCGCCCGTAACAGTCGAGCCGGACGATGTCCGCCGGCATCTTCGGGTGGTACGCCTCCGTGAGCTGAGCGCCGATGAACGTCACGCGGTTCGCTGCCTCCAGTGCCAACCGCCGGTCGCGCGCCGAGACCGCCTTCCGCAGCGTGTCGAGTGCACCCGACAGCTCGCTGCGCTCGCTCGCCTTCAGCTCGGAAGCAGACTTGTCGAGCGAGTCCGTGAGCGTGCGCGCCTTCGCCCAGTTGGACGCCTTCGCCTCGTCGTAAAGATCCTCGCCGTGCGTTCCTACCGCTGCAACAGCGACGGGGACGCCGACGCTCTGCACCGAGTCCGCCGTCCGCTCGGTGAGCTCCGCGTTCGCCGCCGGCTTCGACATCGCGCTGGCGGAGCTGTCGCCCTGGCTGCCG